>JBAWXC010000045.1:0-5577 GCA_037144235.1 Candidatus Tayloriibacteriota bacterium
GCGACTCCTCCAGAAACAATCACCAGATCAATTGCGAGAATTTTTCCTTCAAATGAAGCGACTGATAGATACGAACCTGCAATAGATTTTAAATCAACAAATATCGTCTGATAATATGCTTTGTCGTGCAAACTGAAACCATTACGTTCAGCGGTTCCAGCCATGAGTGTATAGAATGTTTCGAAATATTTCTCGAAATCTGAAGTAACAATCTCACACACAATTCCCTTTCGTTCTGCCAATCTCACCGAATAGCGAGTTTTCTCATGCATCTTCTTGAGGATCTCATCCTCAGAATCATTCAAGGACAAAAACCACTCATACCGTGGCTGGAAATATGCAGAATGGTATGTGCTCTGTGGTGCGGATGTAAAATTCTTTTTGAGAATCTCGGCTGGTAATACGGGTGAGAAATCGAGGCGTACAAAAACAGCGTTATTCTTTTTCGCAATAGTTGCAAGCTCATCTTTCAGTGCTTGGATACATTCAGGTGATGAATCGGTACATACAGGTCCGTATGGAATGTAGATATATTGTTTGCCTTTGATGAGTGGATATACGATCAACTGAAAATACGCAACGATTTGAGTATCTTTGAGAGCCACATATCTTTTCACCTCGCGTTTAAGATTGTGTTGCCATGTGCCATAAAAAGATTGTTGGGTAAATGGCGTACCACTCTGGAGGATATTTGGATCAAATGCTTCGTTTGGGGCTAATTCGCGAAAAGAGTAAGACATAGGAATATCGTAGCATTTTATGCCTCATAGGACAAAAATTCATCAGGATTTTATCTCGATATGATATTGTTTCATATCGTGAATAATTTATATGATAATTGGAATATATTGAAACAAAAGCTCTCTACCAAGAAAGCCGTCATTTTTTGTAATGAACGAGAAATATGGTGGTGCTCAATTGGGATGAATATTGGTACCGAATTATTTGGTAAAAATGAATTATATGAGAGACCTGTACTTATTTTCAAAGTCTACAACAGAGAAACCGTAACAATCATACCTCTTACAAGCAATAGAAAAGAAGGGGTATATTATTCAGATATCACTGTGAATAGTTTCACTTCCCAAGTCGTCTTATCTCAAGTACGTGTTATAAGTACAAAAAGGTTATCGAGAAAAATCGGTAGAATCTCAAAAGAGAATTTTTTTGAAATAAAAAATAAATATCTACATAGTCTATAAAACGAAACCCCGCTCTAAAGCGGGGAATCTCGGAGCCCGAAGGCCTTATGAGATAATAGTATCAAAATCTGATGTTGTGTCAATGTATACTCAGGATTTGAGTCTTACAGACTCGGTACAGGTCTCGTATTTTTTCAGAGCAAAGCTCCTCGAAAATATACTCGACCTTTTCAAATCCTTCACGCGAGGCGAGCAGTCGCCTCGCTCCCATGCACAAAAAAACTGCATACGCAGTTTTTTCTTGTGCACGGGGAAGGATTTGAACCTTCGTAGACCATAGGTCGATGGATTTACAGTCCATTGCAATTGACCGCTCTGCCACCCGTGCAAACGGGAGAATGTGTAATTCTGATCTCGCCGATCTCTTACACGCAAGCGCATAAGCTGAATTGCACATTCCGGAGTGGACTCCTTCCTCAAATGATACCGACAATAATGAGGTGTAATGAGAATATCATGCCAAACAAGATATATCAAACCCCTATTTCTGCGCCACCAAATCAGGCATCACCACAGGACTCTCCCCTTTTCTTTTCTTACCTTCGGCTTTTTTGACCTGGAAATCAAAGGCGTCATTTTTGTAATCAACCGTAATAATACCTCCCTTGGTGACTTCTTGAGAGATCAAAAGATTTGCGACTGGAGTAAGTATCTTGTTTTGGATCAAACGCTTGAGTGGACGTGCACCATATTGAGGATTGTATCCTTCCTTGGCGAGATATTCATACACTGCTGGAGTGAGTGTAAGTGTAACTCCCTTGTCAGTCAGACGTTGTGCAACCTGAGCAACCTGTATTTTGACAATTTCTTTGATCGCTTCTGGAGTGAGAATATCAAAGATGATGATATCGTCAATACGATTCAAGAATTCTGGACGGAAATAATCCTTGAGAGATGACTGAATCTTTGTCTTTGCTTCATCATAATTTTCTTTGTCATGAGCAACTGCAGTTTGTTTTGCAAAACCGAGTTTTTCCATACGCTCGATATGTTGAGCACCGATATTGGATGTCATGATGATGACTGAATTACGGAAATTGACCAGACGTCCCTTTGAATCAGTGAGACGACCGTTGTCGAGAACTTGAAGGAGAATGTTGAATACTTCGGGATGAGCTTTTTCGATCTCATCAAACAAGATAACTGAATATGGACGACGACGAATCATCTCCGTCAAACCACCAGAATCATCGTGACCAACATATCCTGGAGGAGCACCAACGAGCTTGGAGACTGAGTGTTTCTCCATGAATTCAGACATGTCAATACGTACCAATGCCTTTTCATCATTGAAGAGGAATTCTGCCAATCCTTTGGTGAGTTCGGTTTTACCAACACCAGTTGGTCCAAGGAAGATGAACGAGCCGATCGGACGATTGGGATCTGCAATACCTGCACGTGAACGACGGATCGTATCTGCAATCTTGGTAACTGCTTCGTCTTGACCGACGATACGCTTCTTGAGCTCTTCTTCCATGCGAGTGAGTTTGATTGCTTCTGATTCGAGCATTCTCGAAACAGGAATACCTGTCCAACGTCCGACAACGGCAGCAATATCTTCTGCATTGATCTCTTCTTTCAAGATACGTCGTGATGATTGGAGTTTCTTCAAGCGCTTACTCTTCTGCTCCAACTCCTTTTCGAGTGCAGGAATAGTGCCATAGCGCATCTCTGCAGCCTTAGCGAGGTCAGCACGAGACTCTGCAGTCTCTGCTTCAATACGCAAACGTTCGAGATCTTTTTTGATACGTTTAATATCAGTAATAGTTTCTTTTTCATTTTTCCACTTGAGTTCGAGTTCTGATGTTCCCTCCTTGAGATCAGCAATTTCTTTCTCAATCTTTGCCATACGAGCTTTGGCGTCTTTGTTTGTTTCTTTCTTCAACGCTTCACGTTCTATTTCGAGACGCATGATCTTGCGACGAGTTTCTTCGAGTTGTGGTGGCATATTTTCGAGAGAAATACGCAAACTTGATGCAGCTTCATCGATCAAATCCACAACCTTGTCTGGCAAGAATCGATCAGTGATATAACGACTTGCAAGATTGACGGCAGCGACAATAGCGTCATCAGTGATATGTACTCCATGGAAGAGTTCGTACTTTTCTTTGAGACCACGAAGAATAGCAATCGCATCATCTTGTGATGGTTCATTGACGAAGACTGGTTGGAAGCGGCGCGTGAGTGCAGGATCCTTTTCGATGTGTTTTTGATATTCCTTGAATGTCGTCGCACCGATCGCACGGAGTTCACCACGTGCAAGTGCTGGCTTGAGCATATTTGACGCATCCATCGATCCCTCTGAAGCACCTGCTCCGACGAGTGTATGGATCTCATCAATAAAGAGCATGATCTTGCCGTCTGACTTCTCAACTTCTTTCAAAATATTTTTGAGACGCTCTTCGAATTCTCCGCGATACTTGGTGCCCGCAATAAGAGAACCGAGATCAAGTGAGACGAGTTCTTTATCTTTGAGTGATTCTGGGACATCACCTTGAGAAATACGGATGGCGAGACCTTCTGCAATAGCAGTCTTACCTACTCCAGCTTCTCCGATCAAAATAGGATTGTTCTTGGTACGACGTGAGAGTATCTGCACGATGCGCATGATCTCAGCGTCACGACCGATGACAGGATCAAGTCTATTTTCTTTGGCGAGTTTGGTAAGAGAACGTGCGTACTTGAACAATGTACGCAATTTCTTTGGCTCATTGTCTTTTGAGACAGGATTGACTTTGATGTCGGCGACGATCTTCATGACTGCTTCACGATCGATCTTGAAACGAGAAAGAATATCGCGAGCAACTGATGGCACATCGAAGAGGGCAAGAAAGAGGTGTTCTGTAGAAACAAATTCATCCTTCATGTCTGTAGCGACCTTGATAGAATTGTCGAGAATCTGTGCGAGATCTGGCGTAAGGTAAATCTGATATGACGGTGACAATACATTTGAACCTTCTGGAGCTTCAATGGTTTCGAGGACAATATCAGTGAGGACAGGCATATCGATCTCCATACGATCGAGTATAGACATGACCATACTTTCATCCTGGAGAATGAGGGCACACAAGAGGTGTGCAGGATTGACGTGGTTTTGACCACGTTCAATAGCGAGCTCATGGGCTCGTTTGAGGGCTTCTCGCGCTTTGGTTGTGAGTTTGCTGATTGGAGGCATGTAAATATCATAATACGAAGTGGAGCTCTAGTCAATTTACTATTTTCATAAAAAATGAAGAAGCCCGAACTGGATGTTCGGGCTTGGGTAATTGGACTCGCTTCGGAGCGAGTTTGATCATACGGCACAAGTATCTACACGTGGACGTTAGCTATCCGCACACGCTAGAAAAGTTTAAGGAACAAGTGCTTGGCATTTTGAATATCCACTCCCCTAATTTCATCAGATAGATATTAATCGTGTCCGACTTTCCGAGAATCACGCCCGTCCTACACATCCTGACGGGAAGCACAATTACCTAAATGGATTTTAATTCTTCTCCTATAAGAAGTCAACAAAGATACTATCCCCTACTTCAACGCATCAATTGCACTCTTGAGTGTAACGAGAGGATAGAATGCGACTCCTTCTGGAGATACCAGTGATGAAAGTTCTATACCGATCACGTCACCTGAAGGTGTAAAGAGTGGTCCACCTGTAGTTGCTTTTGCTGGAGAAATCGACGTAACTATTTTCCCAAAGAGCGGATCTGATGGACTCGAAGGAATATAAAATTGACCAACGATACTTTGTGAAAGCACTGGTGTGGATGTGCCCGACAGAGCGAGTACTGTCTGTCCGAGTTTGATCGTTGATCCGATAGATATAGGAGTGTATGTTTGATTTACAGAATTTGAACCATCAGGCATAAGAAATGCGAGTGCTTGGTTTGATGGTTGGTCGGATGACGTAGTGAGAGTTACATGTGTTCCATCAGTAAGGATTGATGTATATCCATTTGAAGACGTGAGTATCGAACGGTCAGTAAGTATAAGTCCATGACTGGTCACAATAAGTCCCAAACCGAGAAATGTATTTCCGTCTCTACTGAATATCTTTGCTACACTTGGCGAAACACTTCCAACTGCATTTGAAACTTGATCATCAACACTGATTGCAACAGTACCAAATGATGCACTCGGTTCACTGGCGACTTGAATCGTTTTTTCAACCACCTGATTGATCGTCTGTGTCACCCCTTTTGGTGCCTGACTCATGAGAGACACGGTGAATATACCTGTCGCCAATGATGTGACGAACGAAACAAGCAATGCAAGAAGGATAAGTTGATGTTTGGTGAGATGTTCCATATTATTTTGCTACTTTGACCGCTTCTTCGAACTGGATAGAGAGGAGTTTTGATGCACCATCAGAACCCAT
>JBAWXC010000046.1:0-5324 GCA_037144235.1 Candidatus Tayloriibacteriota bacterium
GTACCATCGAGAGTGATGAGTGCGCAATCGAGAGTGTGTTGGTCAAACTCTTTGCCTTTGAATGCCTTTGCAATCGTAGTGTTCACATTGGTAACTGCTTTGCGTACACCTTTGCCACCATATCGCTTTGGTAATTCATTATCGCGAAGTTCGATTGCTTCATGACTTCCTGTCGAAGCACCAGAAGGAACTGCTGATCTACCGAACGACCCGTCAGAAAGGGTAACGTCAACTTCAACTGTTGGATTTCCTCGTGAATCGATAATCTCGCGTGCGATGATGGATTTTATTTTGGCCATAATGTGTTGTTATTTTGTAATGATATGTGAGTCTCTATTATAGGGATTTTGAAATAAGATTCAACTTTCTACTCATTGTACAATTTTTGAAGAGGTGTGAAGACTATTTTCGTACAGATTCCATGAATGTGTTAAATGTGTTATTTTTAATCTATGAAATGGATTTTATTTACAGGTACATGGAGACTCACCAACACACAAGTTGAGACTGATGTAAGAAATGCAGTAAGAGATGTTATTGGTCGAGGAGATGGAATACTTACGGGGGGGGCGACAGGAGTAGATTATTTTGCTATGGACGAAGCCTTGAAGATACAGCCAGATGGTTCTCGTTTGAAAGTGATTATTCCTGCATACCTAGACTATTACATTGATGATTATAGAAAAAATTGGTGTCAATCACCGATCACTCAAAAAGATATTGATAATCTCGAGTTTATTTTGAGGAGAATAAAAAAGTTACATCCTGATGGAATAGCTGAAATGCCGTATCAAACTATTACTCAAGATCATTACTTTTTGAGGGATAGTGAAGAAGTCAAAATCGCTGATGAAGTATTTGCTTTTCAGGTTAACAAGAGTGCAGGGACTCAAGATACTATAGATAAAGCCAAAGCGGCTGGTGTTCCAATCGCTCAGCACAAACAGTATTCGTTATAGATATTTACATATTTATAAATCCGTGTTATATTTTCTCCAGGAACAACACCAAGACCTCATGGCGTGGCGTAGCTGATTGGTATGATGATGTCGTCAATGGACCAGACTCATATCAAAAGAATGTACTCATGCCCAATATTCTTCGCATCGTTGATCCCAAGAAAGGGATGACTATTTTTGATATTGCCTGTGGCCAAGGATATTTTTCGCGTGCCTTTGCTCAGAATGGTGCAACCGTGATCGCTTCAGATATTTCACCGGAGTTGATCAAGATAGCACAACAGCAAACCAGTACCGGTATTACATATCACGTATCTCCAGGAGATAAATCACCATTTGTTGTAGATGGAAGTGTTGATGTCGTGGTTATCATTCTTGCCCTACAAAATATCGAAAATCTTCAAGGAGTCATGGGAGAAGCAAAAAGAGTATTGAAATCAGGTGGTCGTTGTGTCTTTGTGATCAATCATCCTGCATTCCGTATCCCACAAAAATCTGATTGGGGATGGGACGAGAAAATACAAAAACAATTCCGCAAAGTCTTTTCATATATGTCAGATGACTCTATCAGTATCGACATGACACCTGGCGAGAAGAATAATGCTAAAAAGAAAATGACTATTTCATTCCACAGACCACTCCAGTCATATTTCAAAGCATGTGCAAAACATGGTTTGGCCGTTACTCGTCTCGAAGAATGGATTTCTCACAAGAAAAGTCAAAAAGGACCTCGTAGCATAGAGGAAGATCGAAGTAGAAAAGAAATCCCGATGTTCGTGTGTATTGAGGCACAAAAGGTTGTGATATAATAGTGGGTAATGAACCCTTTTACTCTCGAAGACCAACCTCGAGTCGAAACACCACAGGAGGAGCTTGCGCGACTTCGTGAAGTCGTACAACAACATACTGAACGTGTCCGCGAATCTGGCATTGAGATGAGTCCTCGCACGGCGACACATGAGGTTATACAATCATATGTAGACACTACTCCGACTGAAGTCTTGCATCCCCAGTACGAACTCAAAGATCATGAAGCTGAAGAGATAGTTCTCAATTTGTCACCAGAAAAGCACGACCAACAAATAGAATTGTTGCTTGGTGTTGTTGAGGAAAAAGGTATTCGCAATGCGATTACGGTAGCTGAGAAGATGAAAAATCCTCACCTGATGGATGATTTTTTCCGTGTATTGGTCCAATGTATCATCGCAGGTTTTCCTATCCGAGGACTGACAGAATCAGATCCTCTGTGGAAACCACTTCATATGACGTTGTTTGAAGTCAGTCTTCCCGAGACATCAGAAGAAGACAAGAAGAAGCAACTCAAAGAATTGATTTCAGGCATGAATCAGTTGTATCTCGGTCTGCTCTCTATTGTATCTGATACCAAAAATCGTGGTTGGTTTGCACTCGAGATCGCCAATCCGAGTGGTACAGAGCAAGTCATGTTCTATGTTGCAGTTCCTACGAGTCGCAAGGATCTTCTCGAAAAACAAGTCGGGGCAGTATTTCCTCGTGCACGAGTTGTTGAACACAAAGATGATTACAATATGTTCAATGAATCAGGTGTGTCAGTCGCTTCCAGTGCACATCTCATGAAGCATCCGCTCTATCCGCTCAAGTCGTATGAAGAATTTGATGTCGATCCGCTCGGAGTGATACTGAGTAGTTTCTCAAAATTGGATACACAGACCGAAGGCGCAGCTATTCAGCTCGTTGTCGGTACGTGGCAGGATGAATATGCAAAAGCATGTAGCAAAGCACTCGAACGTATTAGAAAGGGAGACAAAATAGATGATGCACTTGGTGACGTAGATCGTGGTATTGGAGGTCATTTCCTCAAAGATATCGGTGGTATGTTCAAGGATCAGAAGAAGATCGACAAAGAAAAGGAAGATAAGACCAAACGTTCACAAGCACTCGATCAAGCGGTTATTGAACAGTTCACTGCCAAACTCAAGAGTCCATTTGTCTCCGCAAATATCCGTATCGTCGCATCGAGTACTTCAGAATCTCAGGCACTCAACATACTCAGTGATATCGAATCTAGTTTCAATCAGTTCGAAAATGGTCGTGGCAATTATTTCGGTTGGGATCGTGTCAAAACAGATAAGCTCAATGCATTCCTCGAACAATTTTCATTGCGTACCTATAGCGAAAGTCAGAAGATGATTCTTTCGATCAATGAATTGACCACCTGTCTCCATTTCCCCGCATCATCAGTCAATCAAGCTCTGCCTCAGCTCAAACAAAACAAAGCAGGTACAGCTCCGGCACCTCTGGATATTGCAAAGACAGGTACATTGCTCGGTACAAATATTCATCGCAGTACAGAGTCGAGTGTATATATCGGTCCCGAAGATCGTATGCGTCATTTCTATGTCATCGGTCAGACAGGTACTGGTAAAACTGCATTGCTCAAAAATATGATCGTTCAAGACATCGAATCAGGTCATGGTGTTTGTTTCATCGACCCACATGGTTCTGATGTGATGGATATTCTCGCCAATATTCCTCCAGAACGATATGAAGACGTGATTTATTTCGATCCGGCATCAACTGAACGTCCAATGGCTCTCAATATGCTCGAATATGATCCTGCATACCCAGAACAAAAGACATTTGTGGTCAATGAGATGTTCAGTATTTTCCAAAAATTGTACGGCGCAGTCCCTGAATCTATGGGACCGATGTTCGAACAATATTTCCGTAACGCAACGATGTTGGTCATCGAAGATCCAGAATCAGGATCAACATTGCTCGATGTATCACGTGTCATGTCTAACAAAGCATTCCGTGACCTGAAGATTTCAAAGTGTAAAAATCCTGTTGTGGTTCAATTCTGGAAAGAGATTGCCGAAAAAGCGGGCGGTGAAGCAAGTCTCGCAAATATCGTCCCATATATCACATCGAAGTTCGACGTATTCTTGGCAAACGAAATCATGCGTCCGATCATCGCACAAGAAAAATCGTCATTTAGTATGCGTGACGTCATGGATAATAAGAAGATTCTTCTCATCAATTTGTCGAAGGGAAGACTTGGTGACATCAATTCACACTTGATCGGTTTGATTCTCGTGGGCAAGATACTCATGTCTGCGTTGTCACGTGTTGATTCATTCGGCAAGCCGATGAGTGATTTCTTCTTGTATCTCGATGAGTTCCAAAATATTACTACTGATTCGATCGCTACGATTCTCTCCGAGGCACGCAAGTATCGCTTGTCGATGACGATTGCCCACCAATTCATCGGACAACTCGAAGATTCGATCAAAGATGCAGTCTTAGGTAACGTTGGTTCACTTGCGGTATTTCGTGTCGGTACAGAAGATGCAGAATTTTTTGAGAAACAATTTGCACCAACATTCACCAAGTCAGATATTATCAACCTCGACAATTTCAATGCGTACGTGAAATTGCTTTCAGGTGGACGACCAACCAAACCATTCAATATTGTGACGATAGCTCCATCAAAAGGTAATCCAGATCAGACTGATAGTTTGAAGCAACTTTCAGCGCTCATGTTCGGTAGGCCACGTGCAGAGGTGGAAGAAGAGGTTATGGCGAAATATCAGAAGAAATAACTCGATGCGAATAGGTCGCATCATCTATTAAGATATAAAAGAAAAAGCCCCCAATGTAGACGGATCTACACAAGGGTATTTTTTATAGTGATACCTATATAATATCAGATTGATTTGTTATATCAAATCGGTGATATCTCTCAAGGTGGTTTTATAGAGATAAAAGAAAAACTCAAGCAATTACTCGCCTGAGTCTTTCATTTATACCCCTTGCGGGGAGGGCCTAAGCCGTTTGTATGTATATAATATCAGATTAGTATATTCTGTCAATCTACCTCACATCCCTCATACGCATCACCGGATATATTGCTAGAAGACAGATCACTCCAACAACCACAAAGACATACTGGTGTGTGGTGAAGAGGAGACTTGCGCCCATGATGAGTGGTGCAAAGAAGTATGAGAGAGGACGAGTCACACGGAATGCACCGAGGACTGCAGAGTCTCGCATAGAGGCAGTCTTGAAGAAGTATGTTTCCATCATCACTTCAGCGGCAGCTGCTCCGATACGAGTGACGAGCAATGCACATGCCCATACCGCGACACTGTGACTTGATATGAATGAAAGTGCCATCGTTGATATACCCATGATGGTAAAGCCGATCGCCATGATTCTCTTCTCGCCGAGTTTATCGGATATTTTTCCAAGAGGATACTGAATAATAGGGAATGGTATGAGCATGACCACTAAAATAACACCTAAATTTTCCCAACTAAAGCCGATGACTTCACGAAGATATATGACACTATATATCGTCATCCATGAATAAAATGTTTGCAAAAT
>JBAWXC010000047.1:0-5316 GCA_037144235.1 Candidatus Tayloriibacteriota bacterium
CAAAAATATAGTCCTCACACCGTGCACATATGTTGTTATCAAAAAATGAATAATAAGTTCCTGTTCTCGTAGTTCAATGACGTTGCTATCTTTTTGATAACAACATATGTGCACGGTGTGAGTTAGATTATCGACATACATTTTCTAGGTAATACATACCATCATGTTTGGTGACGACAGAACGGAGTTCTAGTTCGGATATGATCATGTTGAACGCAGATGAATGTAGCTGTGTCATTTCGATAAGATCTGATCCTGAATGGGAACCACGTTGTAATATATCTACGATTTGTTTTTCAAGAGGTGAATATGAAGAAGCATCTATAATGGGTAATGTTTGTTGATTGTGTGTACTATGTTCCTTGAATCCTAGTGCTTCGAGAAGATCATTTCCTGAAGTTATTGGTGTTGCACCATTGCATATGAGCATATGAGGACCATATGAGAGTTCAGAGAATATTGAACCGGGTACAGTTAATACATCGCGATTGAATTCGGTTGCATATTCGGCAGTGAGGAGGGTTCCAGATCCTTTACCTGCCTCGATGATGAGTGTCGCGTGAGATATTCCTGCCATAAGGCGGTTGCGATATGGAAATGTCCAATGAGTACCTTCTTGGGTCATAGAGAAAGGTGAGATAAGCGCACCGCCATGTTCGATAATGCGGAATGCAAGAGATCTTCGTGAATGAGGATAGAGCACTCCGAGTGATAATCCTGAACCGGGAAATGCTATTGTTTTTATATTGTATTTGAGCGCAGTTTCATGGACGATTGAATCTATACCTATAGCGAGTCCAGATACGATCACTACCGGATAACCCTGGAGACTTTTGATGAGCGCATCACACACTTCTTTGCCATAGGTACTATTATTACGTGATCCTACGATACAGAGATATCTATATGTATTATCTGGCAATATTCCTGCTACGTGCATTTCTTTGGGTAGTCTCGGAATCTGTGATAATAATCTAGGATAGTGTTCCTTGGTGATGGTATACGTGGTTAATTTCATGTATGTATGATATTAAAGCAGAACATGTACGTTCTTTTCATCAAAAAAATAGTAGCGTCATTTAAATTTTAGTATAAGAACTCATTATCCATTTTTTGATGAAAAGAACGTACATGTTCTGCTTCTTGCTGTTACATCTCTAATAATATGTAACGCTATCATACAGGTGATAAAATCCTGATGAATTTTTTATTAAATGATGATAGTATATATGCACTACTATGTTGGACATCAAATTTATTCGAGAAAATAAGGATATTGTTACCCATGCAGCCACAAAGAAACATGTAAAGTTCAATGTGGATGAGCTTATCGCACTCGACGACAAGCGACGTACATTGTTATCAAGTGTAGAGACCAAGCGTGCTGCTCAAAATGCAGCAAATGAAAAGATTGCTGGTGCCAAGACTCCTGAAGAACGCGCAACACTCATTGCAGAGATGAAGACCGTCAAGACAAGTCTCGAAACAGATGATACAGAGCTCAAAGAAGTCATGAAGGAGTGGCAAGCACTCATGCTCAAGGTTCCCAATATTCCTGACATGTCAGTTCCTGATGGGGCAACTGAAGCAGAAAACAAAGAGATCAAAGTATGGGGCACCAAGCCTGAGTTCGGTTTTGAACCAAAAGATCACGTAGAGATTATGACCAAACTCAACATGGTTGATTTTGAACGTGGTTCAAAGGTGCACGGTTTCCGCGGATATTATCTCACGGGTGACGGAGCACGCCTTTGTTTTGCGATCTGGAATTACGCTCTCGATTTCTTTGGTAACAAGAATTTCATTCCTGTGATCGCTCCAACTATTGTTCGTAAGATCAATCTCTATGGCACCGGACATCTTCCTGGTGATATGGAGGATTTTTATGTTACTCAAGATGGTGACGTTCTTGCTGGTACTGCAGAAGTTCCACTCATGGGTATGTATGCTGAGGAGACACTTTCACTCGAACAATTACCAAAACGCTTCCTCGGTTTTTCACCATGTTATCGTCGTGAAGCAGGAGCGCACGGCAAAGATGTTCGCGGATTGATCCGTGTCCATGAATTCTACAAGTTTGAACAGTTGGTCCTCTGTGAAGCAAATCACGAAACATCAGTAAAGTTCCATGAAGAACTCAATCGCAATACCGAAGAATTCATAGAGTCTCTCAATATTCCATATCACACCGTCATCAACTGTGGAGCAGATCTCGGTTTGGGTCAGGTCAAAAAGTACGACATCGAATTGTGGGTTCCAAAAGAGAGCACCTATCGCGAGATTTCATCAGCTTCATATTTCCATGATTTCCAGTGCCGTCGCTTGAATATTCGTTACAAAGATGCCGAAGGTAAACTCAGATACGCTCACTCACTCAATTCAACCGCCATCCCAACTCCGCGCATTCTCGTATCTCTCATCGAAAATTATCAGCAGGCTGATGGCTCGATCAAGATTCCTCCGGTATTGGTCAAATATCTCGGTAAAGACGTCATCAAATAATATTCGTTTTGTCCTTTGAGAGGTTGTCTTTGTGGTATCGCATGAGTTTTTGTAACGTTATATAAATAACCTATGCACGCATTTCGAAAACATACTCCTCATCAATCAGCATCATTTGCATATCGTCGTCGAAACAAGATGATTACGTATGTAGTGGGAAGTATATTGTTGGTTGCATGTCTCTGTGTAGGATTGTCGTATCTTTTTTCACTCTCATATTTCAAGATTACGTCAGTACAGGTATTTGGTGCAGATCAAGATATTACCCCTATGCTCCAAGAAACAGCTGATGAACTTATTCAAGGTTCATATCTCGGCATATTCAAGAAATCGAGTGCACTTATATATCCAAAAAGTATGATTATTTCCACACTCATGGCGCGTTCACCTCGCATCAGTAGTGTGTCGATCGCTCGTGACGGGTGGCACAATGTAATTGTTACCGTTGGTCAGAAAACTCCTCGCGCATTGGTATGTGCAAGTCTTCCTGACTGGAATGAGGGAACACTCTCGGCCGATTCACTCAATCAGTGCTATTTCGCTGATGAGACAGGATATATATTTGAGCCAGCCCCTTCATTCTCGGGACATATATATAATAGATACTTTATTCCTGATGCTTCCGTAGGTACATCATCTGATGCTCTTGTTGGTACGTACGCGACTTCATCAGCCGAATTTACTCAACTCCAATCATTGTACGAAAATATAAAATCACTCAAGATCAATCCTGAAGGACTTCTCATTAAAGATAATGGAGAATATGAATTATATGCTGATGAAGTACATCGTGATTCGAAAGGAAAAGTCTCATCAGATATTTTTGTGGTGTATATCAACAATGCGCGACCATTTACTACGGAGTTTGATAACTTTGCTTCATTCTGGAATTCAAAGACAGCGACACATAATACTCCACATTTTGAATATATAGATGTACGTTATGGTTCAAATGTGTTCTTTAAGATTACTGACTAATGAAGCACTTTTTTCAAGTCGTGTTTGGTGGTTTGCTCGCAGTTGGTACGGGCGTGTTTATTGCATATGCAGGAACATATCTCTGGCATATCGTACGTCCACACATATATACATCTTCCACAGAATTACAGACATCATTTGATACTACGGATGAACAATCATCATCCATCGCATCTACATCTCAAACTATTCGATATACGAGTACAGAAGAAGAAGATATTATCAATGCCGCATCACAGTTGTTGCCCAAGGGATCAGACAAACGTATTACGTCACATTCATATCTCGTACAGGATATTTCTCACGATATCACCATTGCGGAATACAATCCAGATACAATCGAGCCGATTGCCTCAATTACAAAACTAGTCACTGCAGTCATTGCTCGAAAATATATTCCATCTGATACTCACATAACGATCACTCGTGACATCATGGCAACGTATGGTAATACGGCACAATTCCGAGTCGGTGAGACATTTACTGCGAATGATATGTTGTATCCACTCCTCATGGTGTCATCAAATGATGCTGCTGAAGCGTATGCCACATCATATGGTCGTACAAAATTTCTTCAGGCTATGAATGATTTCGTGCAATCAATCGGTGCGTACAGAACATATTTCAGAGATCCATCAGGTTTGTCTCCTGAAAATGTTTCTACGCCACATGATCTTGCGCTCATATTGAAGTGGATCGTGCAACATGATCCAGAAATTATTGATATTACAACCCTGAAGTCAAAGACACTTCGTTCTCATACCTTCATCAACGTCACTCATTTCTTGAGTTGGTCATATTATGCAGGTGGCAAGAATGGATATACGACTGAAGCAAATAGAACCGCAGCGCAATTATTCCGATTGGGAAGAGATAATGATCTCTATGCGGTGATCGCTCTCGGAAGTAATATTCGTGATGCTGATATGCTCAATCTGTTGAAGAAGATTGAGAAGTAGTCTAGACTCTACGCATGGCACAAAATACGGCTATAAAAGGCAAGAAAAATAGGCTCGCACAGACAAAAGATTTCTGGAATAAACTTCCGAAGCCTTTTTTCGTACTCGCACCTATGGCAAATGTGACGGACTCAGTATTTCGTAAGCTTTTTGCAAAATACGGTAAGCCGGATGTGACATGGACAGAATTCGTCTCCGCAGACGGTCTCATTTCTCCAGGAAGAAAAAATCTGCTTCACGATCTTGTCTATTCTCCAAAGGAACGACCAGTTATTGCTCAATTATTCACTGGTCATCCGGAAGCGATGGAAAAAGCAGCTACGCTGGTTGCCAAGCTTGGCTTCGATGGTATTGATATCAATATGGGATGTCCTGATCGTGCCGTCGAAAAACAAGGTGGTGGAGCAGCGAGTATGAAGGACAAGAAAAATTCTCTTGCCGTACTGGAAGCCGCACGTACAGGTGTATTGCAAGCCAAGAAAAAGCAGGCTATTCCTGTATCAGTAAAAACTCGTATCGGATACAACACCGTTGAGCTCGAATGGATCAAACTTCTTCTCGAGCAAAAACTTCCTGCACTTACGGTGCATCTTCGTACACGTAAAGAAATGTCAGATGTTCCTGCACATTGGGAGATCATGCCTGAAATTGTGAAGCTCCGAAATGAAATCAGTCCAGAGACATTGATTATTGGAAATGGTGACGTTGTCTCTCTTCGTGATGCGAAAGAAAAAGCATTGAAATATGGCTGTGATGGCGTGATGATTGGACGAGGAATATTTGGTAAGCCATGGTTCTTTACTGGCGAAGAAAAAACACCGGAATTCCGCTTGAAAGTCCTTCTCGAACACACCAAACTATTCGAAAAAACATATTG
>JBAWXC010000048.1:0-5182 GCA_037144235.1 Candidatus Tayloriibacteriota bacterium
CATTCCAGCCATCTGAATTTCTTAAAATAGCTTTCATCATATATCTCGCTGCATGGGTTAGTTTTGCCAAAGACAAGATCAAAACAAGCAAATTCGGCTTGCTACCGTATATGATCATCGTAGGTGTGTTGAGTGTGTTATTGCTCGTTCAATCAGATACAGATACATTGCTCATCATTGCAGGTACAGGCGTTGTCATGCTCATCATTGCAGGTGTACCACTCCGTCATATGCTCGTTGCGGGAATGATACTTGCCGTTCTCGTCGTCGGAGTTGTTTATACCAGACCATATGCCATGAAGCGTGTGCAGACATTTTTCAATCGTTCTGCTGATACACAAGGTGCCGGATATCAGATCAATCAATCACTCATCGCTATTGGTTCTGGACAAGTGACTGGGAGAGGATTCGGACAGAGTATTCAGAAATTCGGATATCTTCCACAGCCAACAGACGATTCTATTTTTGCAGTTGCCGCAGAAGAATTCGGTTTTATTGGTACCACATTATTACTCGGCTTGTATCTCATGTTTGCAACAAGCGTCTTTCGCATTGGTTTACGAGCACCTGATGTATTCGGTGGACTGGTATCTATTGGTATTGCGGTGCTCATTGTAACGGAATCATTCATGAACATTGCAGCCATGCTTGGCTTGATCCCACTTTCGGGAGTTCCTCTTCTGTTCGTTTCGCACGGAGGAACAGCGCTTATTATCACACTAATGGCGACGGGTGTGGTGGCAAATATCTCTAAGGCTACTAAATAATTATGCCTATGTAACGTGAATAGGACTCGATGCGAATGATACGAATAAGACACGCGAATGACGCGAATAAATCACACGAGCACCTAGTGTAAGGTGCGACGTATTCGTGGCATTCGTCTGCGACCATTCGTATCATTCGCATCGTGTCTATTTGTACATTCGTGGTATACCTATTATAATAATTACATGAAAATCTTATTTACTGGCGGAGCCACAGGAGGGCATTTTTACCCATTGATTGCAGTCGCTCAAGCGATTCGTGCTCGAGTGAAAGAAAAGAAACTTCTTCCTCCTCAGTTTTTCTTCATGTCACCAACGCCATACAATGCACGTGCATTGTTCGACAACGAGATCACCTATATTAGTGTTCCTGCAGGCAAGATTCGTCGTTATTTTTCTATCTTAAATTTCACCGATGTTATCAAAACAATAATTGGATGTATTTCTGCAACCCTCAAAATGTTTTCTATATATCCTGATGTTGTCTTTGCAAAAGGTGGTTTTGCAAGTTTCCCAGCTCTATTTGCAGCACGCATCCTTCGTATCCCTGTAATCATTCACGAATCAGATAGTAAACCAGGTCGTGTCAGTGCATGGGCTGCCAAATTTGCAAAAAAGATAGCGGTCTCATATCCCGATGCGGCAAAACAATTCAAGACAAAACAAGACAAGATCGCGTATACCGGCAATCCAATACGCCCAGAATTGACCCAACCACTTTCAAATGGTGCACGTGAATTCCTCGGACTTGAACAAGATACTCCAGTGATTCTTGTACTCGGTGGTTCTCAGGGTGCAGTCAAGATTAACGACGCTATTATTCAAGCCTTACCAGAATTACTCAATCGTTATCAAATCATCCACCAGACAGGTAAAGCAAATCTCACAGAGATCAAATCAACTGCAGATGTGATCCTCAAAGATCATCCGTATGGATATCGCTATCATCCATTTGATTACATGAATGAGCTCGCCATGCGTATGTCCGCAGGTGTTGCAGATATTGTCGTCTCACGAGCAGGTTCTACTATCTTCGAAATCGCTGCATGGGGGATACCATCTATCATCATCCCACTGCCACATAGTATTAGTCATGATCAGACCACAAATGCCTTCGCGTATGCGCGTACAGGAGCTGCTGCGGTAATCGAAGAGAATAACCTCAGCTCTCATATCTTGATCGAGGAAATAGATCGTATACATACTTCACCACAAATTACCGAAACTATGAAGACCCAGGCAAAAGCCTTTGCCCGCCTTGATAGTGCAGAAGTTATTGGAGACGCTATCTTGAATATCGCATTACAACACGAAAAATAATTGTCTATAAGTCAGTTTTGTGTGGTATACTTATAGTCCAAAAGTCGTTTATACATTATTACTTATTAGCTAATTATTATTTTTATGAATCCAAATACTTCAGGTATCAAGACATGGCAGTGGGTGGTAACAGCTATTGTTGTCATCGCTCTCATTGTCCTTGGTTTCGTTATGTTCGGTGGCAAATCTTCCACTCCTTCAAGAGATGAAGGAACTCCAACTGGAGATATGTCAGCAAATACAGGTGCAAATCGTATCATTGTTGGCGATCAATATCCTGGCAACGTTGTATTTATTTCTTCAGTACAAGTTGAGAAAGCTGGCTGGGTCGTCATTCATGCAGACAATGCAGGACAACCAGGCAAGATTATCGGTCAGGCATGGGTTGATGCTGGTATCAGTCCAGTTAAGGTTACCCTCACTACTTCTACCGTCGAAAAGGGAACATACTACGCTATGTTGCACTCAGATGATGGTGACAAGAAATTCGATGTCACCAAGGATCTTCCTTTGAAGGATGCTTCAGGAAATATCATCATGCGCATATTCCACGCTTCAAGTGCAGTGGGTGCAAGTATCAAGGGATAATACACTTCTCTCGTCGTAGCGCAAAAAACTGCAAAACCTGCAGTTTTTTGTTACAATATCCCCATGTCCATCATTACCCGTTTCGCCCCATCACCAACAGGATATCTCCATGCCGGCAATTACCGTACCGCTCTTTTTGCCTATATTTTCTCACATCAGAACAAGGGTTCATTTATTTTGCGTATAGAAGATACTGACAAAGAACGCTCCAAAAAAGAATACGAGGAAAATATCATCGATAGTCTCACATGGCTTGGTTTGAAATATGACAAAATGGAACGCCAGTCTGATCGTGCGGATATTCATGCACAATTCATACAGAAACTGATTGATTCTGGTCATGCATATATTTCTGATGAAATAGAACGCCGTCTCGCAACCGGAGAAGTTGTAGACCCAACCAAAAAGACCGGTCGTGACACCGTCATCCGTTTCAAAAATCCAAACAAGAAAGTTATGTTTGAAGATCTGATTCGTGGCACCATCGAATTTGATACTACTGAGCTCGGTGACTTTGTGATCGCTCGTAGCTTGAATGAACCGGTCTTTCATCTTGCGGTAGTGATTGATGATGCAGAGGAAGGTATCACTCATATCATCCGTGGTGAAGATCATATCTCCAATACACCTCGACATATATTGTTGTACGAAGCTCTCGGTTTTCCGGTACCACGATACGCTCATATCCCACTCTTACTTTCAACAGATCGTTCCAAGCTTTCCAAGCGCAAAGGAGCATTACCGATCACTGAATACCGTCAACGTGGTTATCTCCCACAAGCCGTCATCAACTATCTTGCTCTCCTCGGTTGGCACCCAAGTGATGATAGAGAAATTCTTACACTCGATGAAATCATCAAAGAGTTTTCGCTTGAACGTGTACAAAAGAGTGGTGCTATTTTCGATGAAGAAAAACTTTTGTGGTTCAATCGAGAATACATCAAACGACTCACTGATGAACAGTTCAAAACCGAAGCAGAAACATTTCTCCCTGAATGGCTCCATACCAAGAGCAAGGCATTTACAGCACTCATTCCATTCTTGCGAGAGAAAATTAACACACTCGTTGATATTCAGAAACTCTTTGCCCCTGGTGGGGAACTCGCGTTTGTTCAAGGAATAACTGACTATGATCCACTACTTCTTCTTTGGAAGAAAAATCCAGATGCTGCAACATCTATCGCACATTTGAATAAGGCATTGGAAACACTACAAGCGCTTCCAGAATCTTCATTCACGGCAACCTCTATCAAAGAAGCGCTTTGGGCATATGCCGAAGAACACGGCAAAGGTGATGTATTGTGGCCACTTCGAGTAGCTTTGACAGGACAAGAGAAATCTCCCGATCCATTTTCATCTGCTGCACTTATCGGCAAAGATGCATCTATAGAGAGGATTGCGACTGCGATTAAAAAGTTGTCATGACCTATGAATATGTCTCATTATTATCGATGTGCATTGTGCATCATAATCGGAGGTATCATCGGATATAGTAGTATACTCAGTGCTCAAACAACTTCGGATATTCAAGCCCAACGAGATCAGAAGGTTGCAGAACAACAAGCACTTCTCAAAGAAATTCAAGGGTATCAAAATCAGTTGAATACTTTGTCTGGGCAAGCAGATTCACTGGCAAATACGATCAAGTCACTTGATCTCACCGAGAAGAAACTCAACGCTGATATCAAAGTGAGTGAAAATAAAATTACCGTCAAAAATAGTGAGATTACTCAATTGACTGGACAAATTTCCGACAAAGAGGGGAGTATTGCCGATGACAAACGTATCATCAAACATTCCTTTGGGACACTCGGCACTCTCGACGGACGATCCATTCCAGAAATTATTCTCGGAAGTCAGTCCCTTTCAGAAGGGCTCAATGCCTTTGATCAATTCGGTTCATTACAACAGAGTCTCTATGATCGCATCAATTCACTCAATCAAACTAAACAAAGTCTTGAAACCAATCGTACCAAGAGTCAAAAGGCAAAGAAAGAACTTGAATCATTGAATGCTGAACTCAAATCACAACGAACGATTATCCGTGGCACCACTGCAGAGAAAAATTCGCTTCTCGCACAGACAAAACAATCTGAATCAAGTTACAAACAAATACTTGCCACCAGACAAGCTCAAGCAGACGCACTTCAACGTGAGATTGATGCGTACGAATCGCAACTCCATTTCAATGTCAATCGTGCAAATCTTCCTCACACTGGTTCGGGAGTATTGTCATGGCCACTCGACAATCCAATTGTTACTCAATATTTCGGTAACACCTCATTTTCAGCGACCAATCCTCAAATATACAAAGGTCAGGGACATAACGGCGTCGATTTCCGTGCTTCGATCGGTACACCGGTACACGCCGCTCTCGGTGGTCAAATTGTCGGTGTAAGTAATACGAGTGCCATAGTGGGATGTTATTCATATGGTAAATGGATTATGATCAAACATCCAAATGGTCTCTCGACACTCTATGCTCACATATCATTACAAAATGTCTC
>JBAWXC010000049.1:0-4636 GCA_037144235.1 Candidatus Tayloriibacteriota bacterium
CTTGGGTATCCAGGCATTCCAGCCAATCTTGATCGAAGGTAATGCGATCCAAGTACACCCACTCGTCTGTACCGCATTTAACGCTGACTTCGACGGTGACCAGATGGCCGTTCACGTTCCATTGTCAGAAGAAGCTCAGCTCGAAGCAAAGATGATCATGGCATCAGACAAGAATATCTTGAAGCCAGGTAACAATGATCCAACAGTTGTCGCAAAGTTGCTCGATATTGTTCTCGGATGTTTCTGGGTTACCAAGATGATTGCAGGTGCCAAAGGTGAAGGAAAGGCATTTGAATCTCCAGATGCAGCAGTACTCGCACATAGTTTCGGTGATATCGATCTTCGTGCCAAGGTACGCGTGCTCGCTCCAGAAGCTCCAAAGTATGCTTCATTCAAGGGTAAGATCTTCGAAACAACCGTTGGTCGCATCCTCCTCAACAACATCCTTCCTGCCGAATACGCATTTATCAATGCTGAAGTCGGTCGCAAGGGTATCGCTGCTATCATCGATGACATGATCACACTTCACGGTGCTGAACACGTCGCTCCTATCTTGGATCGTATCAAGTCATTTGGATTCCACTATGCAACCTTCTCAGGTACCACATGGGGTATCGATGACATCATGATCCCAGAAGCAAAGCATGACATTATCAAGAAGGGTAAGGAACGTGCAGAAGCTGTTACCAACCAGTTTGCAGAAGGTTTGCTTACTGAAGAAGAACGCATCAGAAAGCACATCGAGATCTGGCAACATGCCAAGAGTGAAGTCGAAAAGACTATTCCTGCATCTCTCGATAAGAACGGTTCAGTCTACGACATGGTTAACTCAGGTGCCCGCGGTTCTCTCTCACAGATCACTATTATGGCCGGCATGAAGGGTCTCATCGCCTCAGTTTCAGGAGAAACAATTGAATTCCCAATTCTCTCATGTGCCAAGGAAGGTTTGACTCCAATTGAATACTTCATTACGACACACGGTTCACGTAAGGGTCTTACAGACACAGCGCTCAACACTGCAAAGGCTGGATACCTCACTCGTAAGTTGTTCGTGGTCGCTCAGGACGTTGTCGTTTCAGAAGAAGATTGTGGAACCAAAGATTCTATCGTCATCAAGAGACACAGTGCTTCAGGTATGGCGATCCCACTTTCAAAGAACATTCGTGGACGTATCATCGCTGAAGATATCAAGGATGCTTCAGGAAAAGTTATCTTCGAAAAGGGTCATCTCCTCGGTAAGGCAGATGCACTCAAGATAGAAGAACTCGGTGTCGAAGCAGTCCATGTTCGTTCACCACTTTCATGTCAAACAGTTCGTGGCGTATGTCGCGCATGTTACGGTCTCGATCTCGGTAAAAATGGTCTCGTATCTCTCGGTGAAGCTGTCGGTACCGTCGCTGCTCAAGCGATCGGTGAACCAGGAACTCAGCTCACCATGCGTACATTCCACGCCGGAGGAGCCGCTTCTGCAGGTGGAGACATTACTCAGGGTCTCCCTCGCGTTGAAGAAATCTTCGAAAAGCGTCGTCCCAAGAACCCAGCTGTGGTCGCAACCGTTGATGGTGTGATCTCGGATGTCAAAGAAATGGGCAAGGAAAAGGTTATCAAGATCCTCCCAGAAATTGAAGACAAGGCTACGGGCAAGAAGAAGGCAGCCGAAGTTGAATATACATTCGCATATCGCCGTACAGTCTTCGTCAAGATCGGTGATCGCGTCAAGAAGGGTGATCTCCTCACAGACGGTTCTGCTGATATCGAAGAAGTCTTTGAATTTGGTGGTGAAGATCGTGCCAAGGAATACGTTATTAGTGAAGTCGGTAAGATTTACGAACTCCAGGGTGAAACCGTTTCTCGCAAGCACATCGAACTTATCGTCAAGCAGATGTTCTCACGTCGTCGCGTCAAGGATGCAGGTGATACAAACCTCACTGAAGGTATGATCGTTGATGAAACACATCTCTTGGAAGAAAATAGTCTCGCCAAGGAAGCCGGAGGAACACCTGCAAAGGTTGAGAAGTTGGTGATGGGTATCACAGAAACATCTCTCTCACGCAAGTCATTCTTGTCAGCTGCTTCATTCCAGCACACCACTCGTGTTCTCATTGCCAACGCCGTTCGCGGTGCTGACGATGATCTCACAGGTCTCATGGAAAACGTTATCATCGGTCGTCTCGTTCCTGCTGGTTCTGGTTATGCCGGATCTCCAAAGAAAGAAATGATTGATGCTATTGCAGAGAAGTATGCAGGGGCAGATAATGAGTAGTGTTAGTCAAAGAATATAGTAGATAGATACACAAAAGCCGGCTATAAACCGGCTTTTGTGTATGGTAGAATATATGGCATGAAATATGCTTCGTCTCAACAGAGAGGATTTACCCTGATTGAACTCCTGGTTGTTATTTCTATTATTGGGTTGTTGAGTAGTATTTTGTTGGCGGCGTTGTCGAGTGCGAGAGATAAGGGAAGAGTAGGAAGTGGGTTACAATTTGCAGATCATAATTATCATGCTTTCGGAGCAAGTGCTATAGCGGTTTGGAATTTTAATGAAGGAGGTACAGGTTCTGCATTAGATATCTCAGGAAATAATAGAACATTAGCCGCGGTATTTAATCCATTTCCACGCAGTTCATCAGTTACTCCTACAGGATCCGGTTCTTCATTGGCTATTACTGTTAATGGTAGTTACGGAAATACGGGAATTATTTCAGGCTCAGATCTCGGTGTCACGCAGATGACTATTTCTGCGTGGGTATACATCAGCACTCTTCCAGCATCTTCGCCTACGTCTCAAGTATTGGTGATGCCCGAACAATCTTCTGGTGATTATGCTCTTAATTTGTATGAATATGGTAATAAATTTTATTGTGCTGGAGAGTCTATTTTAGGAGGTCCTGGTTTTATTCAAGATGTTATTTTTGGTGCGGTTGATAAAAATAAATGGCATCACATTGCATGTTCTGTTAATTTTAATAATTTTAAAACAACAGCATATTTTGACGGTCAAGTCGCAGGACAAACTATTGGTACAAATGTTTGGGCGGGCATAACTCCTATAAGTATTATATATGTAGGCAATGAACCAAATTTCTCCCCCTCTGGTCCTATTTTTAGTGGTTTTATGGATGATGTCGCAGTATATTCTTCAGCGTTGGCTGATTCGGATATCTTCAAACTTTACGCCGAAGGTGCCACAAAACACAATATTGTTCTCAGATAATATTTCGCTTGCCAAAATTCCTATAGCCCTCATAATGTATGCATGAATCGCAACGCAGTTGAACAGATCAAAGAACGCATACCCATTGAAGACCTCATTGGTTCATACGTCAAACTCGAGAAATCAGGCAAATCACTCAAAGCTCGATGTCCATTTCACAATGAAAAATCACCGTCATTTTTTGTCTCACCAGATCGTGGTGGATACTATTGTTTTGGGTGCGGAGCAAAAGGCGATATTTTCTCATTTGTCGAACAATTTGAATGGCTCGATTTCAGAGGCGCACTCAAAATTCTTGCAGAGAGAGCTGGAGTAAAGCTCGTTTTCGATCAAAAGGCAGATGGTGAACGCGATCGTTTGTTTGAAGTCATGGAATTGGCAACTACCTATTTCGAAGAACAATTATCCAAAAATAAAGAGGCCAGTGACTATGTCACTTCACGTGGTATCACACCACAGACTCAAAAAGAATTCCGTATCGGTTGGGCACCTGAAGGATGGGGTAATCTTCATACATTTCTCAAAAGTAAAGGATATTCCGATGCGCTTTTGGAGCGCGCGGGTTTGATAAAAAAGAGAGAAGATAGTCGCTCCAATAACGCGTCAGCCCTGTCCGCAGAGGAGAACAGTGTCTCGACTGCACAGCACGAAGAGACACTGTTGTCCTCGAGAGGACAGGGTATGAAAGGTGTCGTCCGAAGCGACTATTACGATCGTTTCCGTGGTCGCGTGATGTTTCCAATCTCTGATTCCAGTGGTCGCATCGTTGCATTCTCTGGCCGTATCCTCAAGGATGATGGCAAGTCCGCAAAGTATTTGAATAGCCCTGACACACCACTTTTCGATAAATCACAGATTCTTTATGGTCTCGACAAAGCAAAAAGTGAAATACGTCGTCTCGGTTACACCATTCTCGTCGAAGGTCAGATGGATCTCGTCATGTCACATCAAGCAGGAATAAAAACCGTCCTTATACCCGGAGATGAATTGATTGTTGAGAATGAAACTAATGAGGACATAAGACTAAATAATACTGAAAATAACTCGTCAATACATGACTCAAATAATACAACAATTACTAAAAATAATATGACTAATTTGTACAAAAGTACCAGGTTGCGTAGAAATGATTTATGATTAAAAATCATAAGTTTCAATCTAAGTTTCAGTCATTATATGCAAACTAGATTTTTCTCAAAAAGTTTTTCTAGTTTTTGCATTGGTGTAATGTAGTTAATTCCTCAATGTTTCCTTTTAGTATTGTAATATACTAGCCAATCCATAAGTTTCATATTAAAGTCTTTATTTGAAAGAAACTCATATTTTCTGAAAAATTGTTCTTCAAATATTCTCCAAAATCTTTCAATCTTTCAATTAGTTTCAGGTCTTCTTACTCTAGTGTATTTGTGTACTATATTG
>JBAWXC010000050.1:0-4586 GCA_037144235.1 Candidatus Tayloriibacteriota bacterium
GGGATCGAACCTACGACCTTATCCTTAAGAGGGATCTGCTCTACCAGCTGAGCTATGGGCGCATATTTAATTTACAAATGTTAGATTTCTAACGTATAGCAATGTACCAGACTTTTGTGATTTTAACAAATAGGACTCGATGCCAATTACGAATGAATGCGAATGACGCGAATAAAGCGCACGAGCATTTAGTGTATAGTGCGACGTATTCGCGTCATTCGCGTGCGATTATTCGTATCATTCGTATCGAGTCTTATTCGCATCGCACCATTCTTGCAAGAATTATCAGAATATGTAATACTCTCATCTATGGTAAATCGAATGCGTGCAACAAGGTCTCACCGTAATAATCGTCGCTCACATCATGCCCTTGATGCGATGCGTACTTCGAAGTGCCAGCAGTGTGGCGCCGCTCACCGCAGTCATGCAATTTGTATGAATTGTGGTACATACAACGGCCGCAAAGTTCTCGATGTTACAGCCAAGGTTGCCAAGAAGGCAAAGGCTGCTTCAAAATAGTTTCCAATTTTAAGTTTTTAATTCCAGGTGCACTGGGTTTGATGGTTAAAAATTGGGAATCAACTCGTTCGTAACTAATAGTTCTTTCATCCATATGGCAAACAGACATCTATCTCGCTCAATCGTCCTCCAAGCACTTTTTGAGTGGGATTTTCGTGGACAAAATGATACTGAGATGCCTGCTATTGTTGATCGAGATTCAAAGGAGTTCGGTCCTGGTCTCGCGGATGCCTCATTCACAGAGAGTCTGATCAAAGGCATTCTTGCTAAGAAAGCAGATATTGATCATATTATCACCAAGGCAGCTCCAGAATGGCCTCTCGACAAGATTTCTCCCATTGATCGTAATGTACTCCGCCTTGGTCTCTACGAGTTGCTCTTTGCTGATCGTGCTGAAGTGCCAGCCAAAGTAGCTATCAACGAATCCATCGAACTCGCCAAAACATTTGGCGGAGAAACATCAGGACGTTTCGTCAACGGCGTGCTCGGTGCAGTTTACAAAGAACTTGGTGAACCAGGCAAAGACGCTCTTCCTGCAAAGAAAAAGAAAGTTGAAGTTCCGTATGAAAAAATGCCCATTCAAAAACTCGGTGGAGCAGTCGTCTATGCGAGACATGAAGGAGAGATATTGATGGCATTTGTTCATGATATTTTCGGGCACTGGACATTGTCAAAGGGTAAACTCGAAGGTGATGAAGATGTCAAAGATGGCACAATTCGAGAAATCAAAGAAGAGATGGGTCTTGATATTGTGATCACTGCAGACCTCTCTCAAAATGAATACATCGCCAATGATCCAACAGTGGGGAAGATTCGCAAGCAAGTTCACTATTTTCTCGGAGAAGTACAGTTCGGTACTATCACTCGTGGACCAAGTGGAGGTCTCGATGATGCAAAATGGTTCAAACTTGCCGATATTCTCGACCTCAACTTTTACAATGATATTTTGCCGATTGTCACCAAAGCAATCACTATTTTGAGTGATGAACAGAAGTAATATGAAAAAAGATTTAGACAAACGATTTGAAGAATTCGCACAAAAACTGGGTGTTACATTTCATGACATCTCTCTTTTGCGTACCGCATGTACACATCGTTCATATCTCAATGAAAATCGCATTGCAGGAATGGAACACAATGAACGTCTCGAATTTCTCGGAGATGCCGTTCTTGAGCTTGTGGTGACGAGTTATTTGTTCCGCAAATATCCAAAGAAAGCCGAAGGCGAGCTCACTGCATTTCGTTCAGCGATCGTGAACACAGTGAGTCTGACCAAAGCTGCAGAACATACGGAGTTGAACAATTATATGTTGTTTTCAAAAGGTGAAGCAAAAGACATTGGTCGTGCCCGCGCTATCATTCTCGCCAATGCGGTTGAAGCAATGATCGGTGGTATATATATGGATCAAGGGTACAACGCGGCTGCAAACTTTATTTCTGCACATATTCTCGAGATCATCGATATTGATGAGATCGTCAAGAAGAAACTCTGGCTTGATGCCAAGAGTCGTTTCCAAGAAAAGGCACAAGAAAAAGTAGGGAAGACACCGGTATACAAGACCTTGAAAGAAGTGGGTCCTGATCATGACAAACAATTCACACTCGGGGTATTTCTCGGAGATATTCTCATTGCTTCAGGTTCTGGACCATCAAAACAAGAAGCTGAACAAAAAGCCGCAGAAAAGGGATTGGAAGAGAAGGGGTGGTAAGATACTATGCTTGTAATGTTCGATATATGCCCTGTATCGAAGCTCAAAATCCTGAATTCTCTTTCTGCTGAATGAGGATTCAGGATTTTGGGTTTTATTGCTATACTATATCCATATGTATTTGAAGAGTCTCGAACTGGCCGGTTTCAAATCATTCGCCAAGAAGGCGATTTTGCATTTCAATACACCGATTACGGGCATCGTCGGTCCCAATGGTTCTGGTAAATCAAACACCGCAGAAGCATTTCGTTTCGTACTCGGAGAACAATCCATCAAGTCACTTCGTGGAAAAAGAGGTGAAGATATGATCTGGAATGGTGGCGGTGAAGCAGGAAGAGCCAATCGTGCATCTGCCAAACTCACCTTCGACAATTCTCGCAGAATGTTTCAAGGAATAGATTTTGATGAAGTCACTCTCGAACGTATTGTTCATCGTGACAATAGCAACGAATATCTCTTGAATGGCACACAAGTTCGTCTCAAAGATATTACCGAGCTTCTCGCGACTGCCCATATCGGTGCCACAGGACATCACATCATCTCTCAAGGTGAAGCAGATCGTATCCTCTCGGCATCTATTCGTGAACGTCGTGAGATGATCGAAGATGCTCTCGGCCTCAAGATTTATCAATGGAAAAAAACAGAAAGTATCCGCAAACTCGAGAAGACTGAGGAAAATATGGAACGCGTTGCATCACTCCGTCGTGAGATCGCTCCGCATCTCCGTTTCTTGAAGAAGCAAGTTGAGAAGATAGAAAAAGCCGAAGAGTTGAGACGTGAACTCACCGCATTGTACAAGGTATATTTTGCTCGTGAAGAATGGTATGTCACCAGTCAGCGTCGCATGCTTGATCATGCACTCGCTGGTCCACAAAAAGAATTGGCAGAGCTCGATCAGTATCTCCAAAAGGCCAAAGATATTCTCACTGCTTCAAAACACAAAGATGCTACCAGTGACGAAGTGATCACCCTCGAAAAAGCGTTGGCTGATGTGCGTATAGAAAAAGATAAGATTGTTCGTGAACTCGGCCGACTCGAAGGAGAAATCTCTGCTAACAAGCGAGCTATCGACAAGGAAAAAGAAAAACAGAAGCGTGATGAATTCAAGACGGTATATCTCAAAGATGTTGAGGAGATTGTGCATACTATCGAGTCATTCAAGTCTATCCAAGATGTACAGAAGCTCTTTGGTGAAGTGCTCACGACACTCAAGAGTTTTGTAACACGACATCGTGGGGTGACTGACTCTGTATTGATCGGAGAGATCGAAAAAGAAATCGCTACACTTTCTATACAGCGTGAAGGATTTGAACGTACGTTACAGGGGCTCACTGAACGCGAGCATACTATTTCTCGAGAATATCATGAGCTCAAAAGTGCAATCGAAAAAGAAAAAGATACCAATCGTGATGCAGAAAAAGAAGTATTCCGTATTATTGCTCGTCAAAATGAAGTCCGTCACGTGGTATCAGATCTCACTGCTCAACGTGAAGTAGTTATTCGTGAAGAAGACGTATTCAAGCATGAACTCGGTGAAGCAGGCATGACGCTCGGCCGTGATGCGGTGACCTATGAAAAAATACCGGTATCAGAGTACAACCTCCATGGAGAAACAGGGGAAGGTGAAGTGGTTGAAGCTCGTTCTATTCAAGTCGAAAGACGTCATCAGATCGAAAAGATCAAGATTCGTCTCGAAGATGCAGGTGGTCTTGGTGGGGGAGAAGTTATGAAAGAATATAGAGAGACTGAAGAACGTGATGCATTTCTTGCTCGAGAGCTCGCTGATCTCGAAAAAGCAAAGGTGGAATTACACCAGTTGATTGCTGATCTTGATACGCGCATTGATCTTGAATTCAAGACGGGTATCTTGAAAATAAATACAGAATTCAAAAAGTTTTTTGCACTTATGTTCGGTGGTGGTACTGCTGAACTTACTGTAGTCAAAGAAATCAGACGCAAGAAGAAAAGTGATAGCGAAGAACTTGGTGATGCTCTTTCTGGAGAACATGATATGAAAACAGAAGAAGATGAGGAATCACCAGAAGGTCTCGAAGTAAACGTGAGTTTGCCTCGCAAAAAAGTGAAGGGACTGATGATGCTTTCTGGAGGTGAGCGTGCACTCACGTCTATTGCGCTCTTGTTTGCGATCTCTCAAGTCAATCCACCACCATTTATTATTCTTGATGAAACAGATGCTGCGCTCGACGAAGCTAACTCAAAGAAATACGGAGATATGATCGAGAGTCTTTCAGCTCATTCTCAGCTCATCCTGATCACTCACAACCGCGAAACCATGTCACGTGCAGGAGTATTGTACGGAGTTACTATGGGTTCTGATGGTGCATCAAAACTCCTCTC
>JBAWXC010000051.1:0-4466 GCA_037144235.1 Candidatus Tayloriibacteriota bacterium
ACATAGCCAGACACTGTAGAACTAGCGATAGAGATATTGCCTGCTGTGCCAGAAGAACTATTTGACTGCACATGCCCCGTCACATTCAAATTTCTCAAATCAATATTTTGTGTCTCTGAGGTTACGTTTCCATCTATTCCATACAATCCCTGTCCATCGATGATGATGTTGTTAGCAGAGATGACACAGTTACCAGTTGTTGTGGCTGTGAGGATATATCTTGTATCTGCAATAGTGAGTGGGTTTGTACAATCGAGAGCACCAGTAACATCAGCAGCTTGTACTTTGGTTGTATGCACACTCAAATAGATGACTGTGGCTATGAGTAGTGTCTTGTAAATTCTGGTGTAATAAATCATATGTTTACTGTGGTGTATCTGTTGGTGGTGTTTCTACTGATTCTGGTGCAGCTGGTGTTTCTACTACTAGTGGTGCAACTTCAGGTGTTGAACTTGCAACATTCTCTGTTGATGAAGCTGTCGTGTCGGTTGTAGTACTTGTTGTTGTAGCAGTCTGATCTTGAGTTGATGACGCCGTGTCAGTAGAAGTAGAGACAGGAAGTGCATCTATGACAGAAGCTGTCTGTGTAGGAGTTGAAGTAGCAACAATTTCGGTTGTGGTTGCAAGTTCAACTGTAGTAGTCGCTACTTCTGGTGTTGTTGATGCTAGTTTAGCGAGTTTTGCAAGTTTGTTCTGTTTCATTTTGTCTTGCATAGCCAACATCTTTGCATTCATTTCTGTCTGTCTAGCCAACATCTTGGTTTTTCTCATAGATTCCATGCTTAACTTCCTTTGATGTGGGATATCTTTGATGAGTGACTGGAGTGTACTGGTTGAGTTGGCTGTGATGATGGAGTGGATAGTGTCTGATGAAATGGAAGTGGTTGGAGACAAGGTAAAGTTAGTTATTGAAAATGGTGTTGATTGTGTACTAAGTGATTGTTGAGCTATGCGAGGTGATGATGTGCCACTAAAGTCGGGTATAGGTTGAAAAGCTTGTATGAGAGCATTGACCTTCATAGAGAGGAGTTTGTCGTTGGAAAGCTGATCCTTCATGCTTTGCATTCTTGCTTGTTGTTTTACCTTCATCTCAGCTTGAGTGGTTGAAGCAGTCTTGTGTTGTGTAGCTATTCTCTGTGCTCTCATCTCTGCACGTGTAGATGTACTCATGTTCTTCATGAGTAGCTGTGAATTGATTCTGGTTGTAGAAGCAACACGTGCAAAGTTTGTTGCAAATGTTGTTGTAGAGAAAGTACTTACGGGGTTCTTAGCGTTATCAAGTCTTGTTTTGAGATGAGTGATGGCAGTAGTGATCTCAGTCGTTAGTGTTGCTTGATCATTTGCAGAGATGGATCCTGGCATGTTCTTCAGGAAGTTCTGATAGCGGGTGATCTGGTCTGTGAGAGACTGCTCCATAGAGAACTTTGGTGTAGGAGGAGTGATATCTGCAGCACGAGATATACCATATACCACAGCAGTAACTACGGTGATAACGGTGAGCATTTTGAGAGATTCCACGAGGAATGAGCGTGGTTTGGTAACAACAACTACGGTAGGTTTTGGCTCCTTACGGAGATTGAGCATGTTGACCATGTTACCTGCTATTTTAGCATGGATTTGGGTGAGGGGTGAGGTGGGGATAACTATTACATTATCTGGTTTTAACTTCGACTCGCGTAATCGGTCCAGAATATCCAGTTGCTGGAATAATACCCACTGCTGTCTGATATTCTATAAGAGCCGAGCGAGTAAGTTGACCGAAATATAAATAAAGTAATCTGGAATAATTTCAACACGGTCTGATTCATATAATTACGAGCGTAATTATAACGGGTGTATTACCTGTGACTATTTTGTATTACCTTTTCTCTTACGATAGGTATCCCAGAAATTTAATTTTTCGTATCGCTCAGCCCAACCACCCAAGACTTCTCTCCAATCTGGTGGAACTGGTAATACTTGTTTACGAATGGTATGCAAATCTTTGAATCCATGGAAGAAATCGTCTTCGTGAGTAGTCTGTTCAATATTGTCAAAATCGTGCGCAAATGGTTTTTCTCCAAGAAACGCATACACTGCATCTATAGTTGCTTTTGGATTCTCGGTCAATTCATCAAAAAATATAAAATGCATACGATCTCCATATCCTCGATGTAATGCATCTTTGATTCTATTGTACGCAGAACCAACCGGCTGATTGATCTTCAAAAAAGTCTCACATCTACCTTCAACAGTCTGAAATTCCAATGGATTTTGTTTTTCTTGACTGATCTGACCTGAAACTGATTCTTTTCTCCATAATTTTTCAAAACTCGAAAGTACTTCACGAATATCACGTACAGGTACGAGTATCTTCGCTTTGTTACCTATGAGATTTTCTGCCATTTCAAGAAATCCAAGCCATCCGCGAGACTTGTCAAAAATGATAGGTTTATCGACATCAGCATAAAATGATTCCAACATGCCTCTGAGCACACGTATCTTGGCAAACTCATTGCGAGTCGCCTTAAATTCAACGATATTGTTCCAATTGTTACGAATTGCAAGAAGCATATCGAGCACACCTGATGTAGAGGTTGCATGAAAACGAGGGTTTTGATTCAAGATATTACAAAGTAACGTTGAACCACTTCGTGGAAGTCCTGAGATAAAATAATAATGTTTATCTTCTCCTGTTGACGTCTTTTTATGAAAATTTATTTCTTTTGATTCTGTAGGCATAACAACCATATTATCATTGTGAATTAATAATAGATATTAGACAATAACTAATGTATATTGCCTAATCAAATGAGAAAAGAAATCGCAACTTATTTGGGTCTATATGCAAACTGTCGTGCTCCTGCGAGGATAGTGATACATCCAACAATATAAAGAATATAGAAGACTGCTTGGAGTGGGAGATGATACAAGACGATGCGTACTCCATGATCTGCTTCAAATGAAATAAATGCAGCGAGAAGAACGCCAATCGCGATGATCATCATTCCTGCAGAAATAAGCTTGAGTGGTCGTTGAAGTAATGTGACAAAGATACCCGCAGATTGATAAAAATACGTCGCTGAAACTACACCGATGATAACTGCCACAAAGATGAGAACGAGTTCAAATGTATCAGACATGATAATAACGTTTTATAGTAGTAGCCTTATTGTACCATATTACAATTTCCTACTATCATATGCCCAGTGGAGAAGTGCCTGACGTTGACGGGTGTGGCACGTGAAGTCTCCTGCTCGACAATTGTGTCTGATCTGAGCAATATGACGCACCATCGCCTTCCAACGTTTGATTTGACGCATATCATCTTCATGACGACGGCCCATATAATACCTACAGTACCATTGAAACCATCCCCGAGGATCATCGGCATGAATCCATCCTTTATTTTTCCATACTGAAAGTGGTTGACTAGCATTCACACCAAAAAAATTGAGAGACGCTACATGTGCATAACTTCCCTCTGGAGCAAACTTTCCATGTACGAACCATTCTTTTGGAAATTCACTCGCACAATCGCGCATATACACTCCACCGAACACACCGAGTGAGAGCATTTCTTGCGGAGCGAGTTGTGGCTTGAATGAAGGATCGAAATGTTTACCCATTGGTTCACTCAATTCATAGGAATACCCTTTTTGCATGAGATCATTAACAATCACAATCTTTTTCATATACTACAGTATAATATATTATTTCCGACCTAGATATATCAGAAAAATTTTCAATCTGATGCAAGAAAAAACCCGCCGAAGCGGGAATTTTCTTAGGTAATCACCTCAAGGCTTATGCCTTTGGGCGAGCTTCAGAAACAACGATCTTGCGACCATCGAGTTCTGAACCATTGAGCTTTGAGATTGCAGCTTCTGCATCTGCATCAGAACTCATTTCAACGAAGCCAAAGCCCTTTGAACGGCCTGACATCTTATCCATGATTACTGCTGCTGACTCAACGGCACCTGCCTGTTCGAAGTGTGACTTCAGGGTGGCTTCTGTTGTACCCCAGGCAAGACTGCCTACGAAAAGTCTCTTTGACATTTTCTTTATTACCCGCGCAACGGATCACTTTACAGTAACGCGCTAGCGGAATCTCTCAGTCCTTAATTGCTAACGCGTACATGACGAGAAATGTACACAGGGGTAGTTTAGCATAGTAAAAGTCGATTGTCAATCCACGCCTCAGGGCTTTATTGAGAGATTTAATTAGAAATATCAGCACCCATTAATTTCAGGATATTCGTCATGAGCCCTACACGAGAATCATCAAGAATATTACCCTTCAAAGAATCAACTGCATCCCCTGCACTTGCAGACATGTCTGTTCCAGCCATAGATGCGAACATATTAGTAAATTCAGCACTCGAAGCACTAATAGACTCAGTAAAATCATGACTCACAGAAACTACTGCACCGAATATACGTTCTGGATGTATCATGCTATATACACCCGTTGCCACGAATACGAG
>JBAWXC010000052.1:0-4325 GCA_037144235.1 Candidatus Tayloriibacteriota bacterium
TTTAATAAAGTTGTCCCCGATCTCAAATCTATATTTCATGGTTTTCAAAGTGAGAGTACCGATTTCCGTTCTACGAAATTACAATATGTGAGTGATGGAATTAGATTAACCTATACTACAGACGTATCATTCTCAGATGGTAGTACAGGTACACTTTCTGTAGTTGCTTTAAAGAGAGATGGTGCAGGATGGACATTGTACAATGTTAATATGACATCTTCCCCTCAACATCTTAAGTCAAAATAAATAATACATAAAAAATCCCGGAATAGCCGGGATTTTTTATGTACCTTAGATATTATTTTTCTTCAGATTCCAACCATGCAAATACCTTTTCATTGGTGAGTACGGTCTCTGCATATGTACCGACACGTTCACGGTCAGCATCTTTGTAGTGTTCGACAATGTGATTGATTTCTCCTTCAATTTCTTCTGTAGAAGGATGAATCTTTTCGAGGCGTGCAATTTCATTCAAGATAAGCTGAAGCCTCGCTTTCTTTTCGGCATGAGGTCTCCATTCTTTTTTGACTTCATCGAGTGTTTTCTTGGCATGCTTCAAATAATCTTCGAGTCTCACACCCATACGTTCGACGTCAGCAGAAAACTGAGCTTGTGTGCGTTCGAGTTCACTCTCGATCATGAGATCAGGAATCTCAACAGTGGTCTTTTCAGCGATTGCATCAGCGATACGAATGCGAGTCTTTTCACGAGCTTGGTCACGCTTGTTTTCAGCAATCATATCTGAGAGCTTGTTCTTGAAGTCGGGGACATCAGTGAAGTCACCAAGAGTCTTTACGAAATCATCAGTGAGTTCAGGCATTGATGCTTCAATAGCCTTGTCATGCTCTTCTGAGTCTCCGCCAGCTGGCGGATTTTCGTGATCGTGACCTTCGTGAGATGCTTTTGATTTGCGAATACGGAGAATAGAATCTTCAATATCTTGAGGAGTTACTTCAAGGTCCTTGGGATCGTTTTTCTTGATTTCAGCTTGGGCAATCTTTTTGTAATCAGGAAGTTTTATTTCAGGGACAACAGCAGTAACAATCTTGAACTCAACAGGATTGCCTTTGGCGAGTTTGGTGACATTGACTCGTGGTCTGCCGATAGCATCGATTTTGTTGTCGATGATGATATCCATGTATGCCTTTGAAAGGGCAAGCTCAGACATTTCTTCGAGGATGGCCATATCGCCAACCTTAGCGACGAGGATATTTTCAGGGACATTACCTTTGCGGAAGCCATCAATAGTGATGGTGTTATTGATGTTTTTCAAGGCCTGCGTACGATATGTTTCGAGAATCTCAGCTGAGACTGAAGCAGTGATTTCAACCTCTGATTGAGGGAGTTTCTTAATATCTACAGAAGTGTAGGATGCGGTCTTTTGTGTGTTTTTTGTCATAAAAGAGAGTGTACAGGGAAGTGCTCAATTAGTAAATAGTGGGCTACAAAATGTATTCTATGATAAAATTTAACAATGAAAATTATACACTCATTATTTATCGGTTTTCTAACCTCTGTAATTATTTTATATATTATTCAATTATTAATGAATGTGAGTCAGGGAATAAATCTTGGTAGGGGCGTGATCGTTTGTGACTTTTATGAACACGGAATTACGGCATGTAATTTATTTTCTTTCCTGATAAGTCCAATTCAACAATTATTAATTTGGTTTATTTTTAGTGGAACGTTGGCAATATCTGTACCGACGATCATTATTGGATTGATTCATTATTTTTCTTCAAGACAATCCTCATAACTTCGGTATATACATTACAATTCTTTTTGTAAGAAAAAACACAACGCGTTTCGTTGTGTTTTTTCTTAGCTCCTATATCTTGTATCTTATCTCCTGTATCTAGAAACTCTGCGCATTCAAGCCATCAGTAGCTGAATCCAAGTCATTTTGGAGAGACTTCACATCATCAGCTTTGTTGGTGATCACTTTGACTTGTGTAGTAGTTGCTGGAGTAAGAGCATCACTCGGTAGTGTCTGTTGACTGACACGTGACGCAAAAATGTATAGGGCTCCAATAATCAAGATGAGGACGATAACGAGTGTTGCGATGATTGGTCCTACATTTTTGTGTTCTGCTGATTTAGTTTGTGTGTCCATATGTGCTCATTATACTTGAATTTATAAAGAATAAATAGGTTTGTTACTGTGTAGATGCGCTTGTTGTAGAAGATTCTTCAGGTCTGTTGTCTTCTCCGAGATCAAGACCGAGACTGTGAGCGATTGATCGAACTACTTCATTGAGTGCAGTACGAGCATTGTGAGTAGTAGAGATTGCACTTTCTGCAAGTGAACGAGCTGGTGCAAGGTTTATAGAGGTACTTGAAGCTTGTGGTGTAAGTGAAGTACTAGGATCGAATGCAATAAGTGCATCGATTGAACTCGAAGCTGTAGCAATCTTGAGATCAGCAGCAGCAAGCTTTGAGAGTGCATCAGTCATATCGACTCCAGCAGATTGTTCTTTTTGGATGCGAGAATTGATACGTGCACGGATTTGGTTGAGATTATTTAATGCACGTTGCATCTGTTGAATAATGTTGTGCTTTCTTCCTTCAAACTGTTCACGACGAGGTCCACGATCTGTTGATGAAGCAAATTCGTCAGTATTTGAAGCATTGCGGAATCCGCGTCCTTCTGGTCTTTCACCGTCTTTACCAAATCGTTCATCAGTAGATGAACCTATGTGACCACGAGGGCCACCGTCACGCATATCAGGTCTACCAAAGCGAGGATGTGTCGATGAAGCATCACCTTCGGGACCGTCTTGATCATCACGGTTGTTTATATTTTGATCTTCATTGTCGCGTGGCTGAGGAGGACGAAGAGTATTTTCGAGGAGACCGTTGCGATTTTCTCCACTGTTATTTTGTGGACGATCGCCCAATGCTTGGCGAAACTTCTCACCAATTCTTCCTGGAAAATTGCCAGAATCTGATCCATGTTGTGGTGGGGGTGGTAATTGACCGCGACCATCTTCTTGGGCACGAGTGATCGCTGGGAGAGCACATATAAGTGCCAATGCGATAGTTAGATATGTGTAATTTTTTTTCATGTTGATATGTAAGGTTTTTAAACAATTCCACGCTATTTCGTGGAGGTACATACTATAGCATATATAGGGTGACAAATCGACCGTATTGTTGTAACAAAAAATGGCTCATAAGGAGCCATTTTTTGTTACATATCAGTAAGATATTACCAGATATGATGAGCCATAACGAAACCAACGATGAGCAATGCCACAATGTTCAAGATCTTGATCATTGGGTTGATAGCGGGACCTGCAGTATCCTTGTATGGATCACCGACAGTGTCACCGGTAACTGCTGCTTTGTGAGCATCAGAACCTTTGCCACCATGATTGCCGAGTTCAATGTATTTCTTTGCATTGTCCCATGCACCTCCACCTGAAGTCATAGAGATAGCTACGAAGAGACCTGTGATGATCGCACCGACGAGGAGACCTCCGAGAGCAACTGGGCCGAGGAGATAACCGACGATGATCGGAGCAAGAACAGGAATGAGAGCAGGAACAATCATTTCCTTGATAGCTGCAGTAGTAACAATGTCGACTGCGCGAGCGTAGTCTGGCTTTGCGGTACCTGCCATGATGCCTGGAATTTCTCTAAATTGGCGACGAACTTCTTCGACGACCTTACCTGCTGCTTTACCGACAGCTTCCATAGAGAGAGCTGCAAAGTAGTAAGGAAGGAGACCTCCGAGGAAGAGACCGACGATAACCTTTGGATCACTCAAGTTGAATGAGAGACCACCTGTTGCTTCGGTGTATGAAGCAAAGAGAACCAATGCTGCAAGACCTGCTGAACCGATAGCGTAACCCTTTGTAACAGCCTTGGTCGTGTTTCCAACAGCATCGAGAGGGTCAGTAATATCACGGACTTCCTTTGGAAGGTGTGACATTTCAGCGATACCTCCTGCATTGTCTGTAATAGGACCGTATGCATCGATAGCGACGATAATTCCTGCCATTGAGAGCATACTCATAGCAGCGATAGCGATACCGTAGAGACCTGCAAAATGATATGAAACCAAGATACCAGCCACGATAGTGAGGAGTGGGCCAGCAGTTGCTTTCATTGAGATCGCAAGACCCTGAATGATATTCGTGCCGTGACCAGAAACTGATGCGAGAGCGATAGAACGTACTGGTTTGAAGTCTGTTGAAGTGAAGTATTCAGTGATCCAAACCAAGAGTGCGGTGACAATCAAACCAACCAATGAACAGTAGAAGAGAGCATGTGTACTGTAGACACCGTTGCCCTTCATGATGAGATTTGTGATTGGATCG
>JBAWXC010000053.1:0-4185 GCA_037144235.1 Candidatus Tayloriibacteriota bacterium
TCGGTTCATTCAGTTTTATGCACACTATGCTCGGCTAACCACAATTTTTAACTTTGCACTTTTAATTTTGAACTTATTCCCGTGCCCAACTCTCAACAAAACAAAATACTCTCTTTCTACAAGGAAAATCGCCGCATGCCTTCGTATTCAGAGATCATGAAGCTGCTCGGCTTCAAATCCAAAAATGCAGTCTACAAGCTCATCAACAAACTTGTTGAACAGGGCATTGTGACCAAAGATTCCAGTGGCAGGATTTCTCCAGCTCGTATGATCGGTGAATTACCTCTTCTCGGTTTGGTAGAAGCGGGTATTCCGACTACTGCAGAAGAACAATCACTCGATACGATCAGTCTCGATGAATATCTCATCAGTGATAAAGAGTCCTCATATATGTTGGAGGTCAAAGGCGACTCGATGATTGATGCGGGTATCCAAGAGGGCGATTTGGTCATCGCAATGCGTTCAACTGTCGCCAAAGATGGTGATATTGTTATCGCCGAAGTGGATGGCGGGTGGACCATGAAGTACTATCGCAAAAAAGGTGACAAAGTATGGCTCGAACCAGCAAACAAAGATTTCAAAAATATTTACCCTGAATACGATCTCAAGATCGGGGCAGTAGTAAAGGGTGTCGTGAGAAAATACTAGCGTCTGCGTAGGTGGGATTACGCATTGACGCTCATTTACGTGTGTGTTATTACATAGCTTGAAGTAAATGATCATCGTATGATCCTTTATGTGTTATGAGAAAGTAACTATATGCCAAAACACGTTCTTTTAATTGAAGATGATCCGATCCATCAGAAGTATCGGAAAGAAGAGTTCGAACTCTATGACGGACTCTATGCTGTCACTTGTGCCACCAGTGTTGCTGATGCAATGAAGGTTTTTCCTGAACAGAAGTGGGATGCCATCATTGTTGATGGTTGTCTCGATGGTGATCATTTCGATAGCGAACCGCTCATCCGGTGGCTCAGAGAAAAAGTTGGACCGGATTGTCTTATGATCGCTGCTTCGAGCAATCCAGATCTCGGGGAATTGATGGTCAAAGCTGGTTGCACTCGTGGGGCTTTTAATAAAGCGCATGCTCCCGGAATGGTCCATTCGATCCTCCGACGCCAGTAGGCGAAGTCTTTACAGTGAAACTCGGTAGGTAATACTATCGAGTTTCTTTTTTATGTAGGTGATGACTTGCGCACATCGATTAGATAGGTAAATCCGTAAATATTCTCACATCTTTCATTTCATTAATTATGCATGCTGGAGTTGAAGCCGTATTTTTATTTGAGAGTGAATCATGTAACGCTTTTAATTTATCTTGACCACAGGCAAATAGAATAGAATGATTTACCATTCTCATGAAAGGTAATGTCGTTGTTACTCGTTTAGGGTAGGCATTTTTTCCTGTTGCATCATATGCTTGTATCCATATTTTTTCATCATTGAACATCTTCTGAAATCTTTTTGGATCTTCTGGAAAAGGCATGATACCTGAAGTGTGTCCGTCTGGACCAATACCTTGTGTGACAACAATGGCGCCATCTTTATTATCTCTAACCCATGCACGAAGATCTTTTTCGATACGTTGAGCTAATTCTTCTTGAGATTCATCACTCCTTACTCGAGAATCAATAATAGGACAACCCCGTTGCTCAATTATTGTATAAGTTTTTGTTTGTGTGAGAAGTCTAAAATTATTTATATGTTCATCGGTGCTATATCTCTCATCGAGTACGCCAATAGTTACTCTTCGATCAAAGATTTCTGTATTTACCTGATTAACTATAGCAAGAGCCGATCCACCAGAAAGTAATAGTAATACAGGTTTATTTTTATGTTTGAGTTTCAATACTATCGCCAAAAGATCCCTCGCAGATTTTTCAAGAGCTTCATTTTTATCTCGACACTGTGTGATATGAATATGTCTGGACATATTTTCATAATAACATAATCATTTGTATTGTGACGTAGGTGCCACATATGTAAAAATGTGCCCCACGTGATGTGGGGCGTTGAGAGTTTGCAAGTTATTTTTTTAACCATTCGTGATGATAGGTGTTGGTATTCTGTGTAGTATTCACACCATCGTGATGTTTACGTTTCAGGGCGTTACTGACAGTTGTTGCCAGAATGAAGATACAGATGCATGCGGCGATAAAAAGATAGAAGCGCCGAGCCCTCATTCGGTCGTCGTGATGTGTATTCATAGGTGATATAGAGTTGTGTTACATGTGCCGTCATATATGAATGTATACTCATGAATAATGACTGTCAAATGTGTAGACTCGGTCGGACCTTTCCAAATATTGACTTTTTTCATCAAATAGTTTATAGTAGTGACCTATTAGAAATCTCCTTACTGTCTTTGAAATAGGCCGTTTCCGGGGATTAGAGACAGTAATTGAGCGCTATATGCGCTCCACAATAATATAATGGATCATAAAAATCGTAAGCCAGTTTCTGGTGGTACATATCTTGGGCACAAAAATCATGCCTCAGGTGGTTCCGCTCATTCACGCCCATTCGCAGCGCGAAAATTTAATTCAGTATCAACACCTGGAGCTTCGGCCCCAAGTCGTTTTTCAAAACCTCACACCGGTGGCTATAAAGGTCATGGTAGTACAGGTTCTCATGGAGATCGTCCTACTTCTGGTGGCTACAAAGGTAGCGCATCACATGGAAAGCCATCATATAGTCGTGGCGGTTTCAGTGGTGGTCGCGGAGGGGGTTCACGTGGCGGAGGTCGCGGAGGATTCAATGCCTCATTCCGTGATATCTCAAAGTTCGTCAAAAAAGCTGTTATCACTGAACAGTCAGAAGTTTTCGTGCACGAACACAAGTTCGTCGATTTCCTCATTGATGAACGTTTGAAGAAAAATATCGTTACTAAAGGATATATCACCCCGACACCTATTCAAGACAAGATTATCCCACACATTCTCCGTGGTTCTGATGTGGTCGGTATTGCAAACACAGGAACAGGTAAGACGGCAGCATTCCTCATACCTCTCATCGATAAAATTTTGAAAAAACCACAAGAGAAAGTCATCATCGTCGTTCCTACACGCGAGTTGGCTATTCAGATTGAACAAGAATTCAAAGGTTTTTCTCCGAGTCTTCCACTCTGGGCAACCTGTTGCGTCGGCGGTGCATCTATGGGTGCTCAGATTGCAGGACTTTCTCGCAAAAATACAAACGTCGTTATCGGTACACCAGGTCGTCTCAAGGATTTGATCGAACGTTCAAAAATTCGTTTGAATGAATTCGGCACAATTGTTCTCGATGAAGCAGATCGCATGCTCGACATGGGATTCATTGCTGATATCAAGTTCATGGTCGCCAAGATGCCTCCTACAAAACACACCTTGTTCTTCTCAGCGACAATGTCACGTGATATCGAACAGCTCATCTCAACATTCTTGAAAAACCCAGTTCGTATCTCTGTAAAGACTCAGGATACATCAAATCGTATCGATCAAGATATCGTTCGTGTTCCTGCGGGCAAAGAAAAAAATGCTGTGTTGTATGAACTCTTGGCACGTCCAGGATTCGACAAGGTCATCATCTTCGGTAAAACCAAACACGGCGTTGAACGACTCGCACAAACACTCGTTTCTCGTGGATTCAAAGCAGAATCTATTCATGGAAACAAGAGTCATGGTCAACGCCAGAAGGCGCTCAAATTCTTTAAAGAACATCATGTCAATATTCTTGTTGCTACTGATGTGGCAGCTCGTGGTCTTGATATTTCAGGTGTGAGTCATGTGATCAACTATGATCTTCCTGCAACTTATGATGACTATGTTCACCGCATTGGCCGTACAGGTCGCGCGAATAAAACAGGTAAAGCACTTACATTTGTCTAAATTACTAAAAATCACCCACACGGGTGATTTTTAGTGTATAATTGATAGCAAGATGCACCAGAATATATGCGGCTATCGTATTATAAGCCTAGCTTACAATAGCCTATTCTTGTGTTTATATAAATAATCATTTTAAATTACTTATCTATATTTCAGATGCCAATTAGTGAAAATGATAACAATTCAATGCAAGCAGCATTGCAACAAATTTTTTATAATTTAAAATATTCAAACAAAGCTGTTGCAACTGGTGAATTGTTGGTAATTTTTATTAATATTTTTTATTTATTCCTAACTGATTTTTTATTTATATCATAAA
>JBAWXC010000054.1:0-3779 GCA_037144235.1 Candidatus Tayloriibacteriota bacterium
CCAGCGAAGGAAGAAAAGAAGTAAGGTTCAATTTTCAAGGTTAAAGTCTAAAATAAAGAATTCCACCCTCGTATTGTTTGGTGGATTTTTTATTTCTGCGATTATTTGAAAATTTAGACTTGAAAATTTAACCTTATCTTCTGCTATAATAGATACATGACAATCAATGGTCGTATTACCGTTCTTGCGGTTTTCTTATTGTATACACTGCCATTTTTGGCACATGCACAAGATGCTACGATACAGTGTGATACCCCACAACAAAAGATAGCGTGTCAGGCGGCGCTGGATCAGGCAAATGCTGAATATGCTCAAGCACAAAAGGATCTCACTGCCGCTCAAGCTCAGAGCTCGTCTATCTCAAACGATATTGCAGTCTTGAATGCACGCATCAAAGCGGCTCAACTTCAGATCAAAGCAAAGAACCTGTTGATTCAGACTCTCGGTAACACCATTGCTCAAAAACAAACTCATATCGATGATCTTGAGACTCGTATTGATTCAGGCAAAGCAACTCTGTCTACTATCTTGCGCAAAACCAATGAAGTGGGTGATTTTTCATTACCGGAGATCATTCTTTCACAATCTTCGCTTACAGGATTTTTTACTGATGTAGATACGTTTGCTTCAATTCAAGATAGTCTGAAACATGTATTCAATCAACTTCGTTCAGATCAAGCTTCGACGTCGGTTGAGAAATCAGCTCTTGAAGTGAGACAAAACACCGAACAAGATGCTCGCTATGTGATCCAGCAACAACAGAAGAATATAGAAGCAGATCAAGCTCAGAAGAAGCAATTGCTGGCAATAAGTAAGGGAAATGAGAAATCATATGCGACATTGGCGGCACAGAAGGCGACTCAAGCAGCAAAAATCAGGGCAGCTTTGTTTCCATTGGCGGGAGCAAAAGCGATAGCGTTTGGTGATGCAGTGAATTATGCAAATATTGTGTATCAGAAACTTGGCGTCCCTGCAGATTTTCTTCTTGCGATCCTCAAACAAGAAACCAATATCGGTGGCAATGTGGGGACATGTTATCTCACGAATACAAGTGATGGTTCTGGTATCAATACCAAGACTAATCAATATATAGCAAAAGTTATGAAACCGGGACGTGATATTCAACCGTTCTTGGATATTGTTTCATCACTGGGATATGACTACAAAACAACGACGGTTTCATGTCCGCAATCAATCGGTTATGGTGGAGGTATGGGACCAGCTCAATTTATTGCCTCAACGTGGATGCTCTTCAAAGATCGTATTGCGAATGCTCTGGGTGTTTCTGTTCCAAACCCATGGAAACCACTGGATTCATTTATGGCGGCAGGAATATATCTCGCAGATTTGGGTGCCAATTCTTCAAGTTATTCCGCGCAAAAGAATGCGGCATGTAAGTATTATTCAGGAAGTTCATGTCGTTCTTCTAATGGTAGTTCAGGATATGGTAGTAGTGTGATGTCGCTTGCGGATAGTATTCAGAGGGATATTAATTTGTTGCAATAATTGTAGTAATACCGACGCTGGCATACACATTTACTATGCAGACACGAAATTTTTCTGCTGAAAAATTTCTAGAGCTCGCGCCGTCGCGCTCCTGAATGTCTGCATAGTAAATGTGTATGCCAGCGTCGTATTGATTACAGTGTAAAGTTAAAAGTTCCATCACAATAATGTGACGGAACTTTTAACTTTGCATTTTGAACTTTACACTGTGAGGATAACCGGAATCACCATAGGTCTTTTTGCAGTCTTCTGCATGAGGAACTTTGAGACTGCATCAGTGACATTGTCTTTGATGAAATCAATGTTGATTGGGTTTTGGCCACGAGCTGAATTCTCGACGGTATTCTTGATGAGGAGACGGACTTCATGCAAGAGATCCTGTGATTCACGGAGATAGACGAATCCACGAGAGATAATATCAGGGGATTTTTTGAGTTTACCGGTCTGACCATTCATGATACCGAAGATGATGAATATACCATCCTTGGCGAGCGCTTGGCGGTCACGGATGACGACATCCTGGACATCTCCGACAGAGAATCCATCGACGAGCACGAGACCTGAGGCAGCTTTTTCTTTGAGTTTGACGATCTTGGTACCACCACTTTGGATTTCGATAACAGAACCATTGTCTGGAATGACAACGTCTGACTCAGTGAGACCATTTGCTTCTTTGGCGATATCAGCGTGAACACGCAACATATAGTGATATCCGTGAACAGGTACGAAGAACTTGGGATGAATCTTCTTGTGGATCCATGCGGTCTCATCGCGATTGGCGTGACCAGATGAGTGAATCTCGGCCATACGATAGTGGATGATGTGTGCACCTTGGCGAGAGAGGTTATCTTTGAGTTTCTGAACGGCACGTTCATTTCCAGGGACAACTGATGAAGAAAGCATGATGGTGTCGCGAGGATTGATAGAAATCTTGGTATGTGTCTTGTTTGACATACGCATGATAGCGCCGAATTCATCACCTTGTGCACCAGTAGCGAGGACGATGATGCGATCAGGAGGATAGTTGTCTATATCGTCACTTGAAATGATTGTTTCTTTCTTGGCTTTGAGGAGACCGATGTGTTTACAAATTTCGATATTTTGTTTCAAGCTGCGACCTTCGACGATCACACGCTTGTTGTACTTCTCTGCGAACTCAACAATCTTGAGCAAGCGTTCAAGGAGAGATGAGAATGTACTGATGATGAGACGTCCTTTGACGGTACGAATGATTTCTTCGATATTCTTGTGAACAGTCTTTTCTGGAATAGAGAAGCCGGGGTTTTCGACGTTGGTTGAATCAGCCATGAGTAAGAGAACTTTCTCTGTTTTGAAAACACGATCATATTCTGCCTCTTCTTCTTCGGTAGGAACACCAGCGACGTGATCGAGTTTGAGGTCACCGGTGTGTACAATAGAACCATGAGGTGTTTCGATGATGACACCCATAGCGTCAGGAATGGTGTGAGTAACAGCGAAGAATTTGATCTTGAGTTTGCCAACCGTGATGGTCGAATTCTTCTCGACAATTTGAATATCAAGTTTTGGTACATGAGGGAATTCTTCTTGACGCTTTGAGATCAAGACTGAGGTGAGAAGGCGAGTATATATAGGTGGGTTACCGATACGTGGCATGACGAATGGTATACCACCGATGTGATCCAAGTGACCGTGTGTGATAATAACAGCGCGTACTTGGTCCTGACGCTCTTCGAGGTATTTGGTGTTCGGCAGGATGAAATCAACACCCGGAGTACTCTCATCTTTGAATCCAAAACCGATATCGACGACAACAATATCATCTCCGTACTGGATTGCAGTCATGTTCTTGCCGATTTCTTCCACACCTCCAAGTGGAATGATACGGATAGAATCAGGAGCAAGTGCAGGAATGAGATCACCTTCACGACGAACGAGTGGCTTGGCAGCAGCACCGCGACGCATCATCTTGGCTGCATCTGGACGCACGATTTGCATACGAGCACCGGCAATGTGTTTGACCATTTCAGGATGTTTGCGTGCACCTTTGCCAAGTACTACGCGAGGAGTGGTACTCTGGTGTGCATGTGTGTGAGCGTGTGCAGGTGTAGCAGTCCCTGGTGTAGCTGGTGTACCGAGTGTACGTGTAGGGGAACCGTGGTGAGGACGGCGATTGTGGAAATAACCACGATTTTTGTTGTGATTATTGTGTGCACCAGAAGAGGGACGAGGAGTCCCGTTGGATCCTGGAGTAGGAGCTTTGTTCGGAACAGGTGATGATGGAGGTGTGGGAT
>JBAWXC010000055.1:0-3774 GCA_037144235.1 Candidatus Tayloriibacteriota bacterium
CGGGGAAGTTGATATACATATTCCTCGTGGTTCCACCGAGTTTTCCGCCGGTTGGCGGACACTCATTGAACAGATTAGGCTTTGAACTTGTCCGCTTGGTGAGCGGTCAATCACAGGTGGTGACTGTGACAATTTCTGTACTGGTATTATACGAAATATAGGGAAAACAGCAAGGATGAACTACAACCCCTTCATGGTCTCCACAATAAATCCCTTTTCACCATTTCTGGAATTGACCTTTGCTTTGACGATGAGGCAGGTATCAGGAACAATAATGGACTTGAATTCATTGTAGATTCGAGGGAATACGACAGCTTCTGATGCACCTGAAAAATCAGTCAGTGTAATAAATGCCATAGTGTCATTCTTCTTGGTCTGAATAACACGAACTTCACCTATCATAGCGACAAACTTGACCTCAGCATCTTCTTTTGTGGTTTCAAGAATCATTTTTATATTAGTAGCTGATTTGGTGATCATACTCTGGAATCGTTCAAGTGGATGTCCTGAAATATACAAACCCAATAATTCTTTTTCCCACGAGAGTTTGTCCTTGAGTTCTGCAAGTGGTGCATCGACAAGCGTAAGTCCTGGAACGTCAGCACTATTGGCGAACATACCAAAGAGAGATGTTTGATCTTTGTGTTGATTGGCATTTTCTTTGTTGTAATCGAGCATGAGGTCAAGGTTTGCCATGAGCACACCACGATCTATCTTGAAACAATCCATTGCACCAGATTTGATGAGGGCTTCGAGCGATTTCTTGTTGAGGTTTTTATCTTTGATGCGATCGAGGAAGTCATTCAGGGACTTGAATGGTCCACCGTGTTTACGATCTTCAATAATAGTACTTGAAATACCTTTGCCGAAGTTTTTGATGGTGACGAGTCCAAAACGGATACGATAGGCAGGAGAGCTAGGAGGTAAGAGATTGGAGCTAGGATCTGTTTCATCACTGTCTTTCTTAGCTCCTACCTCTTGATTCTTAGCTCCCTTCACGACAGTGAAGTTACTGAAACTTTCATTGACATCAGGAGGAAGTACGGGAATATTCATACGCTTACATTCTGCAATAGTCTCGGCAACTTTTTCAACTTCACCTTGTTCAGAAGTGAGTACCGCGGAGAGATATATTTCAGGGAAATGAGCTTTGAGATATGCAGTAATATATGCCACACGACCATATGATACTGAGTGCGCTTTGTTAAATCCGTATGCAGCAAATGGTTCGATCCACTTCCAGACTTCTTTTGCTTTTTTCTCGGACCATTTGCTGTGAGTGACACATCCTTTGATGAATTTCTCTTTCTGTAATGCCATTTCCTCAGGAATTTTCTTACCAACGGCTTTGCGGAATTTGTCGACTTCACCCCAACTATATCCGGCGAGTTTGTGCGCCATCATGAGGAGGTCATCTTGGTACACGAGAATGCCGTATGTCTTTTCGAGAATTGATTCGAGTGCAGGATCGAGATATTTGATGAGAGAACGATCATGTTTGCGAGCGATATATTCAGGAATAAACTGTATCGGACCCGGACGATAGAGTGCCACCATGGCATTGATATCGTGAATCGTCGTCGGCTTGAGGTCCTTCAAGAAACGAGTCATGCCATCACCATTGAGTTGGAAAAGATCAGCGGTTTCACCACGAGCAAGCATTTCAAATGTCGGCACATCGTCGATAGGGATATTGTCATAATCAACATCAATACCAGATATTTTCTTAACACGGTCGATGGTGTCGGCAATGATGGTCAAGTTCTTCAAGCCCAAGAAGTCGAACTTGAGAAGACCGGCTTCTTCGATGGAATACATGTCATATTGAGTGATAATTTTTCCTTCACCTTTGGGATCGAACTGGAGTGCGGTGTAATCAGTGAGAGCGGTTGGTGAGATCACAACGCCGGCAGCATGAACACCGATGTGACGTGCACACCCTTCAATCTTCTTAGCCATATCGATAATGCGCCGAGAATCTTGGTCTGAATTGTAGAGTTCTTTGAGCTCAACAACTTCATCGAGTGCACGATCGATGGTCATGGGAAATCCTTGTGCACCCATAGGGATAAGTTTGGAAATGCGATCGCCAACATCATAGGGGAATCCCATGGCACGTGCGACATCACGTACGGATCCACGAGCAGCCATGGTTCCGAATGTACCGATTTGTGCCACGTGATCAGTGCCGTATTTACCACGAACATAGGTGATCATGTCATCACGACGATCGTCGGCATAGTCCATGTCGATATCGGGCGCAGAAGGACGTTCTGGATTCAAGAAACGTTCAAAGGGAATTTCGTATTCAATCGGATTGATATTCGTAATTCCTGCGAGATAGGTCACCATAGATCCAGAAACGGATCCGCGAATATTACTCAATATGCCATTCTCGCGTGCAAAACGAAGCATGTCAGCCACCACGAGAAAGTACGGTGAATACCCTTTGTCTTTGATGACTTTGAGTTCGTACTCGGCACGTTGTACAAGCTCATCTGTCTTGGGTACGTTGCGTCGTTCAAAGCCCTCAAATACCACATGGCGGAGTTCATCGTCAGGTGTACGACCACTTTCAACAGTAAATGCTGGGAAGACCCATTTGCCAAGTTCGATAGTCCAGTTACACGCATCGACGATCTTCTGGGTATTGTCGAGAGCTTCAGGCATGTCCTGGAATAATTCTTCGGCACGTTCGCTTGAAATAAAAGAGAAATCATCTTCATCACTGTCAGATATTTTGTCACTCGAATCACTATGCGAATTGACACGTACGAGTGTTTCGCGTGCGAGGCGATCTTCAGGTTTCAGATAATAGACATCGTGTGCTGCACATACAGGAATGTGTTCACTTTTTGCAAAAGTGGCGAGTTCTATACGCAGCGAATGGCTATTTGTGATAACTGGGATGAAAGACCAAACAAAAAACCTGTGCATCTTTCGGGATATAGACGGAATTTACTTTCTGATGATTGATAAAGACAATTTGATCGCACAGCTTAAAATTGCGCTTAAGCATTTGGAGGCTGGGAGAGCTCAGGTTCAAGCAACGTCGAAGCATCGCTCCATTTTTACAGATGCTTAGAAAACCAGATCTCTCAAAACTTCTTATCGCTGGGTGGCATGGCCACGCAGGTCATCTTACCGACATCTATCAGGCTAGTAACCTAAAGTGGGAAACTGCTGTAAGAGAGTTTCGCCTGGGAAAACTCAATCGAGCTAATGGCAAAGGATGTATCTGCAAGGGTTGTGTAGCTAAAACTGAACTCAATGGGGCGCACGCATGACATACGAAGAAATCGCATTGTTAATGGGCATATCCAGAAGCAGAGTTCAGCAACTAGAGAGAAGGGCACTCAGAAAATTCGAGGCCTTACTCAAAAAAAGGCTAAACGGATTGGATTGGAGAGAGTTGTTAAAGGTTTTATAAATGTATTTGTTGTAATAGCGTTGTTTGTAGATTTAAACCTTGTTTATTTAGAGTAATATTGTTATATTAGCAATAGACACTAAAAGCATTAGCCAAAATCAAAGGAGATATCAATTGGCCTCATTTAATAAAGCATTAATTATTGGTAACTTGGGTCGTGACCCAGAAGTTCGTCGTACAGCTAATGGTGATGCTGTAGCTAACATTACTGTTGCCTCTACTGACAAATACAAAGATAAAACAACTGGCGAGACCAAAGAAATTACAGAATGGCATCGCGTATCGTTCTTTGGAAAACTTGCAGAAGTTGTTGAGAAATACCTCAAAAAAGGCTCACAAGTTCA
>JBAWXC010000056.1:0-3703 GCA_037144235.1 Candidatus Tayloriibacteriota bacterium
TTGCTTCCTCCTCCGCTGCGCTGCGGCGGACAAGTCGTTCCTCGGTTCAAACTTCACTTCGACATTCGACATTCCTTGTTCGATATTCGATATTCCTTCCTGCACCCAAATTTTCGAGACACAGCTTGCTTCGTTCCTCGCAAAGACGGTCCAATTCTCCTTCGACATTCGATATTCGTCATTCGATATTCGATATTTTCCTCATATATCGACCAAAAAACCCTTAAAAACAGCCATTTCCGCTCTAAAAACCTCCTTTTTTCCTCCAAAGTTTCCCTCGCTCTTCTTACCTTCGCAGCCCCGAAATAAAACCATCGGGATATTGTATGAATCTTATTAACAAACAACTAAACGCAGATGCACAGGAGAACGCCGCGGCTGAATCAGCTCCGGAAGTTACTACTGCGACAACAAATGCACCTGTAGCAGAAGCTGCTGTTGAAGTAGTGGAAGCAGCACCCGTAGTGGTGGCAGAGCCGGTGATTGAAACCGCTCACGATGATTTCGATTGGAGCATTGACAAACGTAATGTGAGTCATTATGCAGAAACCGAAAGAATGAAGTACGACAAAGTGTATGATGACACTTTTGTACAAATTGAAGATGGCGAGATCGTACAAGGATCTGTTGTTGCTTTAACTAAAACAGATGTGGTAGTTAACATCGGTTTTAAAAGTGACGGACTGGTTTCTCTGAACGAATTCCGTGATCTGCAAGGTTTAAAGATCGGTGATGAAGTAGAAGTAATGGTGGTAGAAAAAGAAGACAGGGGTGGTAATTTGAACCTGAGTCGTAAATCTGCCCGTATCTACCGTGCTTGGGAAAGAATTGTGGAAGTACATAAGACAGGTGAAGTAATTACCGGAACTGTTACCAGCAAAACCAAAGGTGGATTGATCGTTGATGTATTTGGTATGGAAACATTCTTACCGGGTTCTCAGATCGATGTGAAGCCTGTAACTGACTATGATCAGTTCGTAGGAAAAACAATGGAATTTAAAGTAGTTAAGGTTAACGAAACTATTAAGAATGCCGTTGTATCTCACAAAGCACTGATCGAAAGCGATATCGAAGCACAACGTGCAGAGATCATGAGCAAACTCGAGAAAGGCCAGGTATTGGAAGGTGTGGTGAAGAACATCACAGATTTCGGTGCGTTCATGGACTTAGGCGGTTTGGATGGTCTGTTGTACATCACCGATATTTCATGGGGCCGTATCTCTCACCCAAGCGAAGTGGTGAAGATGGACCAGAAATTACAAGTGGTGGTATTGGATTTCGACGACGACAAAAAACGTATCAGCTTAGGCCTGAAACAATTGACCCCGCATCCTTGGGATGTGTTGCCTGAAGGTTTGGCAGAAGGATCTGTAGTGAAAGGTAAAGTGGTAAATATTGAAGATTACGGTGCGTTCCTGGAAATTCAGCCTGGTGTTGAAGGTCTGGTACACGTATCTGAGATCACTTGGGCTAACACGCCGATCAATGCGAAAGAATTCTTCAAATTGAACGATGAGTACGAAGCGAAAGTGGTTACACTTGACAAAGATTCTCGCAAAATGAGCTTGAGCATCAAGCAAATGAGCCAGGATCCTTGGAATACCATCGAAACCAAATTCCCTGAACAAAGCAAGCACAAAGGTTTGGTGAAGAACATCACTCCTTATGGCGTATTTGTTGAGTTGGAGCCAGGTATCGGCGGTATGATCCACATCAGCGATCTGAGCTGGTTAAAGCGTTTCAATCACCCAACAGACTATACGAAAGTTGGTGAGTATATCGATATCATCATCCTGAGCATCGATAAAGAGAACCGCAAACTGCAATTAGGACATAAGCAACTTGAAGAAGATCCTTGGAATGCACTGGAAGACACTTTCGCAATCGGAACGATCCACGAAGGAACCGTTACCCGTAAGGATGATAAAGGTGCTTTAGTGCAATTACAGTATGGATTGGAAGGTTTTGCCCCTAACCGTCACCTGAATAAGGAAGATGGCAAGCAGGTAATGCAAGACGAAACTGCGCAATTCATGGTGATCGAATTCGATCGTAATGAGAAGCGTATCGTTCTGAGCCACGCACGCATCTGGGAGCAGCAAGAAGCCGCTACCATTGCTGCTGAGAAGAAAGAAGCCAAAGCTGAGTCTGACAACACCAAGAAAGCCGTGAAGAACATTCAGGCGAAGGTGGAGAAAGCTACTTTAGGTGATCTGGGCGCTCTGGCTGAGATCAAAGCCAAACTAAAAGAAGGCGAAGACGATAAATAGTCTTTTGCTGAATATATCCTGAAAAAGGCTGCTTTAGTTATTAAAGCGGCCTTTTTAGGCAGAGGACAGTTGTTAGTTGTTAGATGATAGATGCCAGAATTCATCCTAACATCTAACATCTCCCATCTAACATCTGTCTTTTTGTGTATTTCTTAACTACCCGGACGCTCAAAGCAGAATCCGAGTTTATAAATTGCCGGCAAAACGCTAATTTTGCCAACTTGTATGAATAGGATCGTTCTGTTTTTATTGTCGATTACACTGCTCACAGCTTCTTGTTCCAGTAAATTCGGGAAGATCATGAAGAGCAAGGATTTCGAGTACAAATACAAGATGGCTGAGCAATTCTATGCCAATAAGCAGTATAGTTACGCTCAGCAGCTCTTTGAAGATATCTTTCCGTATGTAAAGGGTTCTACCCGGTATGAGGACATGTATTACAAGTTCGCCTACTCTTATTACTACCAGAAAGATTATCTGAATGCGGAGAACCTGTTCAAGAGTTTCGTAGAGAATTTCCCTACCAGTCCAAAAGGTGAGGAGTGTGAATACATGCGGGCTTATTGTTATTTCAAGCAATCACCAAAAGTGGAGCTGGACCAGACCAATACCAATAAGACCATGCAGTTGATGCAGGCGTTCATCAACACCCACCCAACATCAACACGTGCAAAGGATGCTACGGAGATCATTGATAAATGCAGGGACAAACTGGAACTGAAAGAATTCAAGAGTGCAGAATTGTATTATAACTTGGGATTCTATAAAGCAGCTGCCATCGCTTTTGCCAATGTATCGGATAATTTTCCCGATTCAAAAAAAGCAGATGAGTACAAACTACAGGTGATCCGCTCGTATTATAAATATGCGGAGATGAGTTATGAAGAAAAGCAGAAAGAGCGTTATGAGAAAGTAATTACCGAGTGTAACGATTTCAATGAGCGTTTTGCAGATAGTAAATTGATGGATGAAGTACAAAAATTAAAGACACAAACCAATAATATCATTAAATCACATACCAAATGAGTAAGCTAAGAAGGCAAATGGGTGCAAATACCCCAGCTGTTGTAGAAACAAAGAGTCTGGTGGATATCAAATCTAAGACGGGCAATCTCTATGAGTCTATCGCTATCATTGCCAGAAGGGCTAATCAGATCAACATTTCTCTGCGAGAAGAGTTGCATAATAAACTGGAAGAGTTTGCTAGTCATACCGACAGCTTAGAAGAGATCCATGAGAATAAAGAGCAGATCGAGATCTCTCGTGCGTATGAGAAAATGCCTAACCCTGCTATTCTTGCCACACAGGAATTCATGGAAGACAAGATCTACCACAGACGCAATAACGAGAACGACCTGTTCAGATAAGCTAATTCTTATTTAAATGATACTAACGACAGTTTTATACTGTCGTTTTTTATTAAATTGAGGGGG
>JBAWXC010000057.1:0-3673 GCA_037144235.1 Candidatus Tayloriibacteriota bacterium
TATCTTCGCAACAATATCCGTATTCATGCGCTGCCTCGCATGAATCAATTACTCAAAAATAAATATGTTCGTTGGAGTGCGCTTGTTACCGCACTGCTTTTCATTGCGTTTTGTCTATGGAAAGCAATTGCTTCAACTCAGCCATTTGTCTTGGATCAGACGAGATATTATCCCGTCACATACGTAGTCGACGGCGATACATTCAAGGTGCAAACCAATAGCAAGATAATTACCGTCCGCATGCTCGGTATCAATACACCAGAAACAGTTGATCCGAGAAAACCTCAAGAATGTTATGGTCCTGAAGCTTCGCATGAAACCAAAGAATTGCTGACAGATAAACGTGTAAAACTTTCGCTCAATCCCAAGAGGGAAGCAACAGATAAATACGGCCGATATCTCGCCTATGTGTATCGTGAAGATGGCTTGTTCATCAATGAATTTCTTCTTAAAAAAGGTTTTGCACGAGAATATACCGTAGGGAAGCCGTATTCATTTCAGAAAGAATTCAAGACTATAGAAGCTCTGTCTCAAAAAGAAAAGAGAGGGTTGTGGGGAGTGTGTGAAGTTACAGTTAAAAAATTAGAGAAATCACATGATCAATAAAGATTTTGATTCATGGAATATACTGAAAAAATCATTGCATGAATCATCACGAAATAAACCCCAATTCAATGAGGGTGATATTTGGTGGTGTTCATTAGGTATAAATATTGGAAACGAACAAGATGGAAAGAATGAGTTATTTGAACGTCCTGTGTTGGTACTTATTAAATTCAACGAATCGATTGCGCTTGTGGTATCTCTCACATCTAGAATAAGAAATTCTTTGTATTATTTACCTCTTAGAAATCATTCAGTGATATTGTCCCAAGTTCGTCTTGTAAGTATTAAAAGGTTTCAGAGATTTGTCATTATGATATCGCCTGACGAATTAATGTATGTAAAGAAGCGAATCGCATCGATGATTATGAGACATACATAGCTATATTTCAAAACCCCGCGTAATGCGGGGTTTCTCGGCTTCCCTCTGTCCTGAGTGGTTTCTCAGAAGGGTACCTCGGAAGATTGCATGCATCCCTCCCATCCAGCAATCATTTGTGCTTATATTCTAGTTGAATTAATAATCTTGTCAACCTTACTTCGTATGTAGATACACGTAAATATCTTCAATAGCTTTGACTGCATCTCCTGCAGCGATGTTATTTTGGTGATAGAGACCGTCGGTGACATCACCAGCTGTCCAGATACCAACGGTACTTGTTTGTTGGTTTTTTGGATTGGTGACGATATGGTTGTAGGTATCGACGTTGACGATATTTTTGGCAAAATCGCTGTTTGGTATAGAACCAATCTCTACGAATATACCCGTTGTCTTTAGTTCAGTATCTTTATTTGTTTTGGTATCGGTATATATGAGTGCAGTTACAAATTTGTCACCCTTTACTTCTTTGGGAACAGCGTAGGTATATGCTTTCATTTTTGGGTTCGAGAGTACCTTTTCGATTGTACCTGGATCTGCCTTGAAGTCGCTTCGTGCCAAAAGAGTCACACTCTTGCAATATGCGAGAAGTTGAGCGGCAGATTCGAAGCCGGCATTACCTCCACCAACTACTACGACATCCTGACCATCATAGAGTGGTCCATCACATGTAGCACAGTAGGTGAGACCTTTGTGCTCGAATATGTCAGCACCTGGTACATCGAGTTTACGACGACTACTTCCTGAAACAATAAGAACTGTTTTTGCGGAATAGGTTCCTTTGTTTGTTGTAACATTGAAATATTCCTGATTTGAACCTTTGACCTTTAACCTTGAAACTTCGGTGGCCACTTCACCATCCTTGAAATCAATGACATCTTTACCATATGCTTTGGCATGCTTTTCGAGACTTTGTGACAATTCAAGACCTGAGATGGCAACTGTACCAACCCAGTTTTCTATCTTCTCAGAGACATTACTCTGGCCAAGCCAGTCTTTGGTGATAAGGATAGTTTTGAGACGTTTACGGGCCGCATAGACTGCCGCAGCAGCTCCTGCAGGTCCGCCACCGATAATTGCGAGATCGTAGATTGGATTCATGATTCAAGATTCAGGATTCAAGAAAGTCTTTGATTTCTTTATGAGCCCTTGAAGTAGTTTATGGCTGATAATAAGTTGTTCGTTAATGATATCAAATTCTTTCTCTATAAGGTAATGTAAATCACGCGCAATGAGTATTTGGTTCTTTAATTCAGTTAGTGAACCGTGTGATATGTAGTAAAACTGAATTTTTTCTCTGTAACTTTGTCGACCAAAACCTTCTGCTATATTAGAAGTTATTGATATCGCTGATCGTTGCATCTGGCTCGTCAGAGCATATTGTTCACTCTGTGGAAATTTTTTCGTCAGTCGATAAATTCCTAGTACTAGTTTATGAGCTTCTTGCCAAGCAGTTAAATCTGTAAATTCTTTGATCCTTCCTGAATCTTGAATCATGAATCTTGCCTCTATTTTAGCTTCGAACGTCGAAGGAATGCAGGTACCGCACCCCAATCATCGTCATCATCTTTGGTTTCTTTCTTGGTTTCGGTCTTTTCGACAGGAGTTTCTTTCTTTGCTTCGGGGGTAGGATTGTAGATCTTACCAGGAGCAGATTTGTCGCCCTTGTTGATAGGGATGATGTTTGGTTCAGATACACTCGATGAAGAACGAGGCATTGAAGCACCGCCAGTGATAGCTCCTTCTGGGAATCCAGTTGCGATAACAGTGATCTTGATCTCATTTTTCTTGAGCTTGTCGTCTTTGACAGTACCGAAGATAATCTTTGCTTCTGGGTCGATAGACTCGGTGATGACCTTTGCGGCATCTTGGATTTCGAACATGGTGAGATCTTCACCGCCAGCGATAGAGAAAAGAACACCCTTGGCACCAGCAATAGAAACATCGAGGAGTGGTGAATTGATAGCGGCCTTGGCAGCTTCGATGGCGCGATTCTCGCCTGAAGCAGAACCAATACCCATGAGTGCAGAGCCGGCATTTTCCATGACCGTACGGATATCTGCAAAGTCGATGTTGATGAGTCCTGGAGTGGTAATCAAATCAGAAATACCCTCGACTGCTTGGCGGAGAATTTCATCACACATCACAAAGGCATTGCGAACGGTGGTAGCTCTGTCGATCGCTGAAAGGAGGCGATCGTTAGGAATGACGATGATAGCGTCGACTTCTTTCTTGAGATCTTCGAGAGCGGCTTCCGCGATACGACTGCGCTGACGACCTTCAAAGTAAAATGGCTTGGTAACTACGGCGACTGTGAGGCAACCGAGCTCCTTTGCGATACGAGCAACTGTAGGAGACGCACCTGATCCTGTACCTCCACCGAGACCGCAGGTGACGAAGACCATGTCAGCACCTTTTACTGATTCTTGAATCTCGTCCTTTGTTTCTTCGACAGCACGACGTCCGAGATCAGGATTCATACCAGTACCGAGACCACGAGTGAGATTCTTGCCGATGTGAACACGCTTCTTGGCAAGAGAACGATGAAGATCCTGTGAATCAGTGTTGATGGCCATGAAGTCCACACCACGCACTTTACTTGCGATCATATGATTGACGGCGTTCATTCCTGAACCTCCGACGCCGAGGACTTTGATGCGTGCAAATGCTTCGATATCTGGAGTGATGTTG
>JBAWXC010000058.1:0-3659 GCA_037144235.1 Candidatus Tayloriibacteriota bacterium
TTATTTCTACATCAACATCACCTCCCACAAACTGAAGCACGCGAATAATTTCACTGACATTCTTGTATGGGATCAAAATATCATGAATTTCTGAAGGAATATCAATATTGAGCTTTATTTCAGCGAGACGGAATGAGTCTGTGGCTACATATACCAATCTATTTCCATCTTTGTATATATAAATACTTGAAAGTTCAGGTTTTACACTTGATACAGATGCGCTGTAATACACAGTCTGTAAACCTTTTACAAATAATTGTGAAGGAACTGAGAATTGTTCAGCATTTTCAACATGAGGAATAGGTGGAAAATCTTCAGCGGGGACTGTTTTGATCACTCCTCGTGTCTTGTGTGATGTTATCTGTATATTTCCTGAAACAACTTCACATTGAATAATAGTATTTTGTTCTGGAATTTGAGAAAGGAATGAATTGAATGTTTTTGCAGGAACAGCAACAACCCCATCTTCAGTAGATTTAACGGGAATGTGTATTTCTATACCCACATCAAGATTTGTTGCCTTCAAAATAGCAATATTTTTCTTTACTTCGATCAAAATCGATGAAAGAACAGGAAGTGTGATATGTTTTCCTGCTACATGTTCGATAAGTGCAACTGCATCTTTGAATTTTTTATTATTTATTTCGAATTTCATGGATATAATAGTTTATTAGCTCATTATAGATGTGGATATGTGAATTGTTTTATTGTATCAAGCTGTATAAAGATATTTTTTACTTTTTTAATTTGATAACTTTTGAATATCTTCGAATATCTTTTTATATTTCTTATATATCTAATCTTATACCCTTTTCATTCACATTACATTCCCAGTTCATACACACCACACACACAGTTTATCCACAGAGTTATAACATAGAACGGATCTGTGCTACCTCTTGAGATAGAACTGTATCTGTTTTTATATCCTCACGAACCTTTTCGTATGAGTGAATGACGGTAGTATGATCTCTCCCTCCCATTTTTTCTCCGATTGAAGGAAATGAGATGTTGAAATCCTCACGGAGCAAGTACATGACCACTTGGCGAGGGCGTACTACCTCCTTTTTGCGGGTTTTGTTGTATATGTGTTCCTCTTCTATGTTGTAGAAGTCAGATACGATCTTGGTAACCTCTTTTACGGAGAGTGATTTCTTTGGTTTGGTGTTATTTTTGAGGATATTCTTTACTTCATTGAGAGATAATTGTTTGTTCTTGAGCTGTATTTGGCATGAAATTATGTTGATAACACCCTCTATTTCACGGATATTGTCTTCAATAGATGAAGCAAGGTGCTCTATAACCTCATCAGGCAAGGTTATATTATGTGAGGCGCATTTTGCTCTAATAATGACAATACGAGACTCTATATCAGGTTCTGGTATATCGACGATCATTCCGGCACTGAAGCGTCCACGGAGACGATCTTCGAGTCCAGCGATGATATTTGGGTGTTTATCTGATGAGAATATGAGCTGACGACCACTATCCTTGAATGTATTGAAGAAATGAAAGAGTTCTTCTTGAAATTTCTCTTTCTGGGCGAAGAATTGGATGTCGTCCATGATAACAACGTCGTATTTTCTGTACTTGTCTTTGAATTGTTGGACTTTGTTTTCTTGAATTGCTGAAAAGAGTTCAGAACCGAAGCGTTCTGAGGTGAGGTAGAAGACTTTTTTAGAAGGATAAAGCTTCTTGATCTGGTTCCCTACTGCCTGGATGAGGTGTGTCTTGCCGCGACCAGTACTTCCGTAGATGAAGAGAGGGTTGTAGACCTGTCCAGGGTTCTTGATGACACTCTGTGAAGCAGCATGAGCGAGTTCATTGTATGGTCCGACCACAAATGTCTCAAATGTATAGCGAGGATTGAGGTTATCTTCTTTATTGATATAGAAGTCCTGTAGTGGCATAGACAAGGTAGGAGCAGAAACAACACTTTTCTTTGACTCTACGGCTTTTTTGTCATCATCTTTAACGATGATGTATTCGAGAGCGCGTACTCTGTCATTCATTTGTCTTAAGATGCGCAAAATGGAGTTGTGGAACTTTTTGTAAAGCCATTCTTGGGTAAATGAATTGGGCACTCCAAGGAAAACAACCCCTTCTTCTTCGCGAAGGATCTTCGTTTCTTTGAACCAGGTAGAAAAGTTTGCTTGAGAGACGGTGGTCTCAATTTCTATTAAAGCGGTTTGCCACATTTTGGAGTGATCATTCATAGTTGGTGAAGTAGTCTTATTAGGTAGCTCTAAGTATATACCTGTTTATAAATCTGCAAACTTGTGGAAAGCGATAAAATATGTTGATAAGTTGTGGATAGTGAAATTTACTTGCCGAGAAGGGGGTGCACACGTTTTTTCTTTAAGAATAGAGACTTCACGGTACACTAGATTAGAAAAAAGTTTCCATTCTTAAAGAAAAAACGTGTGCACCCCCTTCTCGGCCATATATTCTGGTATATGCATACAAACCTTGCATATCTTGGACTTTTCTATTATAGTGTTCCCATGTCATTTACGTATAACCCAAACAAGAGAAAGCGTGCAAAGTCACACGGATTCCGTGTTCGCATGAAAACAGCTCCTGGCCGTAAAGTTTTGGCACGTCGTCGTGCAAAAGGTCGTGCTCGTGTTGCTGTATAGCCATGCTTCCTCGTTCTCAGAGGCTTTCTACTGAACAATTCAACCAAGTTATGAAACTAGGGAGGGCTTATCACTCTCCCCTTTTTCTCGTACGAGTTGCAGATACTAAAGGCACAACAAGAGTCTCAGCCGCAGTTCCAGTTAAGGTTGGTAAGCTGGCGGTAATAAGAAATAAATTCCGCAGGAAAATATATGAAGCAGTTCATCCACTCATGGAAAAAGTCATTCAAGATCGTTTTGTGGTGATTATTGCAAAGAATACTATTCTTACGGCTACACAAAGAGCCATGGAAACAGAGATTGAAAGTGTCTTTGTGAAAGCCAAGCTTTTGAGGTAAGATTGATCGCATGTACAACACCTTCATATTCAAGCCTCTTTACAATGGTCTCGTCGGTATCATGGATGTTTTACCATGGGTAGATATTGGTGTTGCGGTCATTATATTTACTATTGTAGTTCGATTAATTCTCTTTCCTCTCTCAAAAAGTGCCCTTTTGACACAAGTTCGCATGAAAGAAGTTGAAGGCGATGTAAACAAACTCAAAGCTCAGTATGGATCAAATCGTCAGACACAGGCTCTCAAGGTTATGGAACTGTATAAGTCACACAATATCAAGCCATTTTCTGGAGTATTGCTCCTTATTGTGCAGTTGCCTATATTGATTGGCCTCATTTCAGTGTTTTACAAGATCACACCAGCAGTTCATCCAGAATTGCTCTACAGTTTCATTCATGTCCCTGTTGTTACGATGACACTGTTTGGACTTTCTATTGCAGGCAAGAGTTTTATCTTGTCACTTATCACAGGTATTGCTCAATTCTTGCAACTCAATTTTTCTATCGCTGCTCGTCAACAAAAGAAACTTTCTGCATCTGGTGTAGTTCCAGGAACAGATTTTGCTTCAGCTATGTCGAGTTCGATGACGACACAGATGAAGTACATCCTTCCCCTCCTGGCATTCGCTTCAACGTATTGGATTATTCCGGTGAAGTTCCCTGAAGCAGCTTCGATTATCGCT
>JBAWXC010000059.1:0-3592 GCA_037144235.1 Candidatus Tayloriibacteriota bacterium
AAAAGCTGACTTTGGTCGCATTGCTGCCCAGACCGCGAAGCAGATCATCATCCAGAAGATTCGCGAAGCTGAGAAGGTTTCAGTTATGGCAGAATACGGCCAGAAAGAAGGCGATATTGTCGCTGGTACCGTCGAACGTGTCGAGCGTGGCGTTGTCCACGTCGACATGGGACGCGCAGTTGGTCTCATTCCTTACGAGGAACAAATTCCGAGTGAACGCTGGAAAACAGGAGATCGTATCCGTGCATATCTCTTTGCCGTCGAAGAATCTCCAAAGGGTATCGTTCTCAAACTTTCACGCGCACATCCAAAATTCTTGGCGAAACTCTTCGAAACTGAAGCTCCCGAAATAGCTTCTGGTGTCGTTGAAATCAAAGCAATTGCTCGTGAAGCTGGATCTCGTTCAAAGATTGCTGTTATTTCTCATGACCCACATATCGATCCGATCGGTTCACTCGTTGGTCAACGTGGCGTCCGTGTCTCAACAGTTACTTCTGAACTCAGTGGCGAAAAGATCGACATCATCGAATGGAATGAAGATCCTGCACTCTTTATCGAAGAAGCACTCTCTCCTGCCGAAGTTGTCAGTCTCGAACTCTCAGAAAAAGAACACCGCGCAGTTGTCACCGTTACCGAAGATGAACAGTCACTTGCTATCGGTAAAGGTGGTCAGAATGTACGTCTCGCCGCAAAACTTACTGGCTGGAAGATTGATATCAAATCATCTGCTGGTGAAGTAGTCGCCGAGGAAGCTGACGAAGAAGCAAAATAATACAAAATCATAAAAAAGCCCCAGATCTGGGGCTTTTTTATATGTTTATGTTCAGATATTACTTCAAATCGTCAGCATATTTCACCGCCAAAGCATCAAGCTCATTACTTGCAGTTTCATTTGCTTGATCCAATTCACTGAAAATAGCATCAATTTCGGCAATATGTTTACTTACATTTGCTTTTATTTCTTCTACTTGTTCATTCGTCTCTTTGGAAATAAGAGCAATATCTTGATTGACCTGCTTTGCTTTTACAGTCAGACGCGCAATCTGTTCTTTGAGTTCCTGAATAGAATATTGGGGAGTTTGTGGTGTCATATATGTAATAGAAGATGTTATAACAATTTACTAAATGCACTTCTATAATACGTCTCAAATTTTCGAGAATCGACTCCTTTCAATTTGTAATACGATCCAATAAGAGTCTTGAATTCTTTGAGATTAACCCCAAAATCCTTTGTAACTCCCTTTGCAAGAGTAAAGAATTCTTTTGAATCAATAGCTGGAATAGTCTTTTCATTCTTTGTCTTGAGCAACTTATTCCACTCCTCAATTGCCACACCAACTGGTAATCTCTCAGGTTTTTTGCCTGATTCTTGATTTATCTCATTATTTTGACCTTCTGATCCTGAAGATGAAGCACTTTCTGTCTGTTCATAAGGCTCACCTATTGTACGTTTTTCCATACGCACATCGATAGGACGCATATGTGTAACGCGTACAAATTCTTCTCGAGCATCACGATATGGATTACCCTCTTCTGTTTTTTGAGCTATAGCCGAATCAATTCTCTTTTGTTCTTTTTCAAAAGCTTCCTTGTCTTTTTTTATTTCTGCACGACCTTGTGTAATTGCATCAGTCAATTCTTTGGTATAAAACTTTATTTCAGAATCACTTGTAATTCCTGCTGCTCTCAATCCTTCTTCTATTTCTGCGCGATGTGCTTCAAAACCAGCTATTTCCTCATTTTTCTGCTGATGTCTCACTTCCATAACTGCACCGGTAAAACCAAGTTGCTCTTTATCTTTACGAAGAGTTTCTACAGCAGCATTAATAGGTTCCAACTTTTTGTTATAAGACTCGATCAATCTACCTGCCACAGCGTCACGAGCGCCCGTATATTCTTTGATACGATTTTGTTTTGCTTCAAACTTTGATTGAATCTTGTCTCTTTTACCAAGCAAATCATTTTTTTCACTATCGAGTCCTTGTAATTTCAAAAGGATTCTTTCACTTCCAGGCATACCCTTATTTTTGAGATTTTCTGCAGCTGTAATAATGTCTTGTTTTGTCTTTTCGAGAGATTGTATGCGTGAAGACAGAGAATCTGCTTGACCCTTCAATTGAACAGCTACTTCTTGATTGCCATTTATACCGACTTGATTATAGGCAATCTCCATTTTGGCAACGATTTTATTAATTCCTGGTATTTTGTACATGCCTTCATACAAAGAACTTCGTACGCTCTCAATCTTTTCTGATACACGACTGAAAAAACCTTTATTTTCGGGCTTATTATCCTGTTTTGCCTGATCTTCTGATGCAGGTGGAGTAGGTGGAACTTCCGCCTTTGGTTTTTCTTCGGGAGGTATAACCGGTGGGATATTGTTAGGATTTTCAGGTGATGGAGGCATGTGGGCTGTTTGATAGATAATAGATTGTAAGCTTATTTTAGCTCTTCAGACATATATTGTACATAGTATGTGTAATTACTAGATTTACCTTGCTTATTTGGTGTTTTTCGACTATATTAGTCCCACTGTTTACGTAATTATTAATTAGCATTAAAAGCATATACATATGAATTCGTACGTTATATTTGCACTCGTTGCATCAATCATCGCCATTGCATACGGTGCATTCTTGATCTCATGGATCATGAAGAAAGGCACGGGCAATGACAAGATGCGTGAAATCGCTGCAGCTGTCCAAGCTGGAGCACAAGCGTATCTCAATCGCCAATACAAGACTATTGGTATGATTGCAGCAGTTCTCTTTATCATTCTTGGCTTCGCTCTCAACTGGACTACCGCTATTGGTTTCCTCGTCGGAGCAGTGTTGTCAGGTCTTACTGGCTACATTGGCATGAATGTCTCTGTACGCAGTAATATCCGCACCGCCGAAGCAGCTCGCTCTGGTCTCGCTGCAGCTCTCGCTGTTGCATTCAACGGTGGAGCAGTGACTGGACTTCTCGTTGTCGGTCTCGCTCTCCTCGGTGTTGCAGGATTCTTCGCAATCACACATGACGTAGGTTCACTCATCGGTCTCGCATTTGGTGCATCACTTATCTCAGTCTTTGCACCTCTCGGTGGATGTATCTTCACCAAGGCCGCTGACGTGGGTACTGACCTTGTAGGCAAGGTTGAAAAAAATATCCCTGAAGACGACCCGCGCAACGCAGCCGTGATCGCGGACCTCGTGGACATCGCCAAAGCCGGAGACGAGGGGCCTGGGGAAGACAAATTCATGGTGCGTGCGCTCGGGAAGACCCTTCCCGTGAAGAGCATTTTTTCGATCCTGTCGCGCTATTATCTGCGCTTCAACGTGATCGACCGGCCGAGCGTGCTCGCCGGGATCTCGAAGATCCTCGGAAAACACAAGATCAGCATCTCGGATGTCATGCAACGCGAGCGCAGCGCGGGACGCGTGGTGCCGCTCATCCTTTTGACCCATGACACGCACGAAAAAGATCTGAGGGCCGCGATCCGCGAGATCGACGGCATGTCCTGCATCAAGGGCCGGACGCAAGTTATCCGGATCGAAGAGGCATAACACTAAAAGGCGGTGACACTCATTTTTAGCGAAAAAATGAGTGTCAC
>JBAWXC010000060.1:0-3532 GCA_037144235.1 Candidatus Tayloriibacteriota bacterium
CTCAATGTGTCTCCTACCTGGAGATCATTGAATGAAACTCCCTGGAGGTCATTTGAGTGAAAGAAAAGGTCCTTTGCTTCACCCTCGCGAGCGATGAATCCAAATCCCTTGTCAGTCAATGTTTTGATTTTTCCTGTCATGTTATTTTTGTTTATTGTGAAGAAATTCGACTATTGCGATGTATGCTATTTCCACTAGAACAATAAGAGTAGCATACTACTTGTACAATAGATAGCTCAGATGAATTATCTTGTATATTTACTCCGCTTTACGAGCCAAGAGCATGTAGAGCACGAAACAGAACAAACCGATAATAATGAGTGCTATTAACCATCCAAATGGTGTATTACCTACGGCAGACGCTGCTGACGCACCGAGTGGATTGCCATTTTGATCGAGTTGTACACCTTGTGGCATTGGAGCTTGTGGTACATTTCCAGAGATAGTACCGCCTGTACTGCCACTAATATAAATTGTACTGCCACATGCCTGTGTTGTACTTCGTCCATCTGCTGATGAGATGGAAACAATGGCATTTTGTGTTCCGGTTGATTTGTAATATTTCACTACCGTAGACTGACTTCCCGAAAGACCTTCAGATCCAGACCATGAATATGTGTATGGTCCTGCTCCTCCAGAGACTTGTACTGACCATGAAACTGGCTGATTGACACTCGCATCTGTCTGACCAGGGGTACATGTGATACTCAAACCACTTGAATTATTGCCTCCCGTATATGTAGGTGCAGAATACTGTGTGTTATACGAATTGTATGAATACTGAGGAGCCTGATAATACGAAGGTTGCTGATAGTATGTTGGCTGTTGGTAATAATATGTCTGCTGAGGAATGTATACCGGTTGCTGATAATACACCGGCTGAGGAATATATGTTGGTTGTTGATAGTAACTATAATTGTATATTGGGGTCTGACATTGACCACATGATGAATACTGGTAATTGTTCCAATTGTGTCCCCAATCTCTATCATGATCTGGACCATTGACGTACACGACCACTGGTGGCTGAGGCGATGTTACCGGTGGAGGATTGTGTGGTCCTGAGGGTGTTGGACGACGATCATCTGCATCACGATGAGCGTTACGTCCTTCGGCATGTGAATATGGTACCGCAACAAAGAAGAATGCGAGGAATACTATTCCACCCATTATTTTTGCCATGTGTTTTGTGTATGTATGTGATGTCATAAGGATAGGATATGCAAATATCTTAATACAAATACTATACTTTATTTTAAAGATAAAGTCAATATCCCACATAATCTCTTAGGAATTACTGGCTTATGACAAAATCTAACTTATTACTAGAAATACCCCACGCTTGTACATACACTTTATATACTCCTGGTCGCATTCCCATGTATGAAGGACAAGGTAATCCAGATTCTCCCATATTTTTTATACAAAGTTCATTTGGCAACTTAAATGTCAATGTGGTGGCCCCTATTGGTACATAACTACTAGCTTCAATTACCCCCGATTCACCGAGATTATTCTCAAACCAAACTGCCGTTCCTCCTTCAAAACCATTAAGATATATTCCCTTAATTGTAACCAATGTATTTATGTGATCTGTTCGAGTCGGATTTATAGAATATATTTTAGGAATTTGTTGTCCGTCATTTACATACGAATTGATCTGATTAACGGTACTAGATCCCGTATCGTTATCAGTCTTTACTGAAATATCTACGACCTGAATATATCTATATACACTCAAACAAATAACAACGATTACAATGATGATTGAAAGATGAACTAGTACACCCTGTTTATGATTAAAAGACATACTATTTTGAAAACTCAGTAAATGCTCTCATCAAAGGAACTCCCAAAGATACACCCAACACTGAGAGACTTGTTGCAAGGCCGAGCATCCAACTATCAGTAAACATAGCAATCAAAACACCTGCCCCAACTAAAGATACAAACCAAACTATAAGTAATATCTGTCTGCGTGTTAATTTCATAGTGAGTGTATTATATCAGAGAATAAATTTGTGACCCTACGCGGAATCGAACCGCGCTTCCAGCCTTGAGAAGGCCGTGTCCTAGCCGATAGACGATAGGGCCCTACGCGCAAAGCGCGAATTATCAATTTTAAATGATAAATTAAAATAAAATCGCGTAATGCAAAAATACCACACAAATCACTTCTTCTCAAGCCACTCTTTTTCTTGTCTCACCAATACCTCTGGCGCTTTGCTTGGATCACGAAGAAGCGCAGAACTCACACGTTCCATGCGCATTGATTGAGATCCTTTGACGAGAATAATATCTCCAGAAGCGACAATACCCTTCAAGAATTCTCCTGCTTCAAATGCCGTATCACACATATGCACCATATCTGATGACATACCATGCTTGATCGCCTCATCAGCCGTAGCTCGTGAACGCTGACCAACCGTTACCAATCGCTGTGCAGAACCGACAACTGCTGCACCGACGATACGATGTTGTTCAGCAGAATATTTTCCAAGTTCCATCATATCAGCCAGCACCGCTATGCGTGACTCTGTGCAATTCATATCTTTGAGTGCACTGAGAGCCGCCAACACAGCATCAGGTGAAGAATTGTAGGTATCATCGATGAGTGTGGCACCATTGATGGCAGGAATGATATTCATGCGACCTTTGGGTGGTTGATATTCACGTAAGCCTTGGATGATGCGTGGCATATCCATACCACAGGCAATACCGACTGCAGAAGCAGCCAACAACGGATACATATATGTCGTACCGACAATCCCTGCAACAGATAGAGGAGTAGTTTTTTCAGCGGTAACAAGATCAAAAGAAAAACCTGTTGGTCCACTGTCACCTTGTACACGATAGTTGGTACCTCGTATCGAAGCTTTTTCATCCATACCAAAGGTCATCACTTTCAGATTCTTTTCTTTGACCATATCAGCAATCGTGAGCACTTTTGGTTCATCGGTAAACAAGATCAATGTGCCACCTTTTTTCATATACTTCGCCAATGAAGCTTTTTCCTCAAAAACCTGTTCTGGAGATGAGAAAAATTCTACGTGTACTGGAGTACTACCCACGCGAGTAATCACGACCACATCTGGCTTCAACCATTGTGCAATATTACTAATATCACCTGGATGATCTGCCCCCACTTCGAGTATCAACGTATCCGGATAGGTATGTTTTCCAAGAATGAGTTTCAAACCACTCTGAATATTTTCTATCCACCCTTTCATATTGCGCCATGCGTTTGGTACACCGATGATCGTGAGTGGCAAACCAATCTCACTATTGAGACTTTTTTCACTCTTGCGTACATATCCTCCACGTTGACGAACCACGTCATAAAGAGCATCCTTGGTCGTCGTCTTGCCCACACTTCCCGTAACTGCAATCACAAAAGGCCGATACTTCTTCAAGATCAGCTTAGCTTCCAAGATCAAAATAGTGATGACAATTTTTTTGAAGAAAGACATGAGTTTACATTTCTAGATATAACTAATATACCACCAAACGTATTATTGCACAGGGAGGATGT
>JBAWXC010000061.1:0-3526 GCA_037144235.1 Candidatus Tayloriibacteriota bacterium
TGTGAGTCATATACTGCATATTGTGGCACTGTCAGATATGATGGTACACAATACCGGGGGTACTTGACTTTTCTTATAATATAGTATACAATAGTGGAGTTAAAACATTAATTATTCATGTCTATATAGGTACGGCCACATACGGCCATTACCAGATAGACATGCCACACATTTATGAATTCAATCAATAAAACATACATTACGCTCGGCATGGCATTCATGCTTGCTTTTGGTGTGTTCATGGCTATTCAGCCAAGTTCAGCACAGGCATGTACATATGGCGGATGTGATACGTATTCGTACAATACACCGATCTACGCATACAACTATCCTTCATATCCTCAGGTTCAGCCAGTCTACGCGCCTCTTCAGGCACAGTGTTATCCTATGACACTCAATACGACTACTGGTAGTCCTGCTTCATGGTATGCATCTGCATACGGAGGTAATAACTCATACTATTACACATGGACAGGTACTGATGGTCTTACAGGTCAAGGTTCTTCAGTTTCGATGACGTACTACACACCTGGATACAAGCTCGCTTCAGTTACCGTTACTTCTGGTGGTCAGACAGTTTCAAAGAACTGTGACGGTACAGTCAACGTAACTGGTAGTGCTGTCTATTATCCTACATATCCTCCGACATATTATTTTCCACTTTCTGTTTCATGTAGTGCAATCAACTCATACACAAGTGGATACAATAGTGCGGTCACATGGACTGCGTATGCAACTGGTGGTAATGGTGGATACACATATTCATGGACAGGTACTGATGGTCTCTATGGATCAGGTCAGTCACTCTATTACACCTATAGTAACCCTGGCATGAAGTACGCTTCAGTTACAGTTTACTCAAATGGTCAGTCAATCACACAGAGTTGTGCTGCAGGTATCAATGTTGGATATGGATATAATTCAGGTTATAACTACAACAATTACAATACCTATCAGCAAACGAGTTATGTAGGAAATAACAGTGGCCTCGATATCGCATGTTATACCGATCCAGCTACAATCAATCCAAATCAGCCAGTGACATGGTCAGCTGAAGTTACTGGTGGTGTCGCTCCATACACATACTCATGGACAGGTTCTGATGGTCTCACAGGTACAAGTGCAAATCTCGTAAAGACATACAGTACTTCTGGTGAAAAGAATGCTATCGTTACAGTCACATCAGCTGACGGTAAGACAAGTTCAAAGTCATGTACCAATACACTTGCAGTTCGTGGTAATGGTGGAGGAAGTAATCTTGCGGTAAATCGTACAACTACGGTTACCAATACAGCCAACACTTCTAACACAGGACTCTCAGCTGCATCTCTCTTCTCACTCGGTAACATTCCTTGGGGATGGATTGCAATATTGATCATCTTGATCCTCTTTGCAACAGTTCTCTATCTCGTCTTCAACAAGCCAAAGATCTAAGCCCTCCTTGGCGAGGTAAAGCAGAGCGAGTGTGAGACTCCAAAATCATAAATGTTCAAAAATCACCGGTACTGCCGGTGATTTTTGTATGTGATACTATGTGTGTAAGAGTTTGTGCGACTCTTGACCCACTTGATTAATTATGTTATCTTAATAACGAACAATATGCATTTTTCAGAAGATTTTTTACCTCCTCCAGTTATTGAAAAAGCCCATAATACGCCTGAGATTCGTAATTCGTATGTTACATTAGCGGATCTTGAAGCGTTGTGTGTGGGCAATGAAATACTGGAAAGTTGCTTGCGCGAAGCGGTTTCGTATTCGCTTCGTTATGCAGAAACAGTTTGTCGATTTGAACAAATCGTCCTTGGTCAAGGTCAGACGGCCAATGAAGATGGTCAGCGTGAAGAAATCGAACGCATCCGTTCGACGATCCACGATTCTACCATCGATGCAATCAACGTCCTTTCACGCAATCTCAAAAAAGCAGGAAAGGAAAATGGATGGATAAGCAAACTAACCACTGGCGGACGTGCTGCCTATGGCAAACTTGCAATCCTTTTGGCATTCGAGGCGGTATTAACCAACGAGGTGTCTCATGATTGATGACAAAAGAACACAAATGCTCCGTTACATGGAGCTCATCTACAAAAAGCAAAAAGGTGGTGAACAAGCCCTAACTGCACAGGAAGAAGGCGAAGTCACCAGCTTGCTTGCGGAGATTGGACTTTCTCATGAGGCGATCGTCAAGATTGTCACCGAGGGAATCCTTTCCAAGATGCGCGCATAAAGAAGGTCCGGTGGAAGAAATTCCGCCGGACCTCTTAATTTTAGTATTATTTTCTTTCCGTAATTTCTTTTACAAGTGTTGCAAGGACTTCACTTGCATCAAGTTGTCCAATCTGACCTTGATCACGTGATTCGAGAGTAACTTTCTTGGCTTCCATATCTTTGTCTCCGATAATGATCGTATATGGTGCACGAATATTCTTGGCATTGCGGATCTTTTTGCCGAAGCCAGCGTTCGAGAGATCGAGATCAGAACGAATCATTGCACCACGGAGCATGTCGTGGACTTTTTGTGCTTCGGCGAAATGAGCTTCACCGACAGGGATGACAGCTACTTGGATCGGTGCGAGCCAGAGAGGGAAATTACCACCATAGTGTTCGATCAAGAACCCAATGAAGCGTTCATGAGTACCGAGTGGTGCACGATGAATACAGAGAGGTGTCTTTTGTGAACCATCTTTGTCGGTGTAGACGAGATCAAACTTTTTTGGGACTGAGAAGTCGACTTGGTTAGTTGCGAGAGTGAATTCACGACCAATAGCGGACCAGACTTGAACGTCGATTTTTGGTCCATAAAATGCAGCTTCGTTGGGTACTTCGATGAATGGAATCTTTGAATCGACGAGGACCTTGCGTACCATATCCTCGGTTTTCTTCCAGAGCTCTGGTTCATTGACGAACTTCTCGCCAAGACGTTTTGGATCGTGAGTTGAGAAGCGCATGACGTATTTGTCGATACCGAAGATCTTGAAATAATGGAGATACATATCATTGACGGCACGGAATTCATCGCCAAATTGTTCCTCGGTACAATACATGTGGGCGTCGTTCATATTCAAGGAACGAACACGCATGAGACCAAAGAGTTCACCTGACTTTTCGTGGCGATAACAGGTGCCATATTCTGCGAGACGGAGAGGAAGTTCGCGGTAACTACGTGGTCGTGAGCCGAACACTTTGTGGTGGTGAGGACAGTTCATAGCCTTGAGATAGTATTTGCCACCTTCGTATTCCATCGGAGGGAACATTGATTCGGCATAGTATGGCAAGTGCCCACTGCGGAGATACATGGATTCCTTGGCGATGTGAGGTGTTTTGACGCGGACATATCCTGCCTTGAATTCAGTTTCTTTTGCGAGCTTTTCGAGTTCTTCGACAATGGCTGTTCCGTTCGGTAACCAGAGTGGAAGTCCTGGACCAACATCATCATCAAAGTCGAATAAGTCGAGTTCCTTGCCGAGCTTACGGTGATCTCTCTTCTCCGCTTCTTTCATCATGTTTTGGTATGCCTCGAGTTCAGCTC
>JBAWXC010000062.1:0-3525 GCA_037144235.1 Candidatus Tayloriibacteriota bacterium
CAAAGACGGTCTACTCATTCAAGCCGCAACTCGTGGTGATGGTGAAGTAGGTGAAGATGTCACTCACAATGTAAAGACTATCAATAGTATTCCACTTAAACTCTCACAAAACGTGGATGTCATCGCGATCGGAGAAGCATGGATGAGTGTGGATGATCTCGAAAGAATAAATAAAGAGAGGAAACAATCGGGCGAAGCCGTTTATGCCAATACGAGAAATCTCGCTGCTGGTTCTTTGCGTCAGTTGGATCCACGTATCACTGCACAGAGGAGGTTGGATTCGTTTATCTATGACATAGAAGATAGTACAGAGCCTTCGCAGTCAGGTGAACTTGCTTTGCTCAAAAAACTCGGTTTCAAGACGAATACTCATTTCAAGGTATGCAAAACTATTGCAGAAGTACATGCATATTATGAAGAATGGACCAAGAAACGTCATTCACTGTCGTATGGACTCGATGGTATCGTCATCAAGGTCAATTCACGTAAGATTCAACAAGCACTCGGATATACTGGCAAATCACCGCGATGGGGAGTGGCCTATAAATTCCCAGCGGAACAGGTAACGACTATTCTCGAAGATATTACATTCCAAGTAGGTCGTACAGGTGTCATTACTCCTGTAGCAGTATTGAAGCCAGTAGTAGTGGCAGGTTCGACGGTGTCACGTGCGACACTTCACAATGAAGATGAAATACAACGCCTTGATCTACGAATTGGCGATACCGTTATCTTGCAAAAAGCAGGTGACGTCATTCCTGACATTGTCTCAGTCGTACGAGAATTGAGACCACGAAATTCAAAGCCATTTGTGTGGCCGACACATATTCCTGCGTGTGGTGGAGATGGATCGATCGTGCGTGTACCTGGTGAAGCGGCGTGGAAATGTGTGAATCCGGATTCATTTGAGCAACACAAGAGGAAGTGGTATTACTTTGTTTCAAAACATTGTTTTGATATGGATGGTGTAGGACAAAAAATAATCGACGTATTGCTCGAACACAATCTCATATCAACATATGATGATATTTTTACCTTGAAAAAAGGGGATATCATGGCATTGCCACGATTCAAAGAAAAATCAGCTTTGAACATTATCGAATCAATAGAAAAAGCTCGACGTACGACACTCCCACGATTGTTGGCTTCACTTTCTATACCTCAGGTGGGTCAAGAGACTGCGTATGATATTGCTCAACATTTCAAATCTATAGATGCGATACAGTCAGCGACGGTTGCGGATTTTGAATCAGTGTACGGTGTTGGTCATGTGGTGGCAGAATCACTTCATTCATGGTTCAAAGATACGGATAATAAAAAATTGGTGAAGAATATTTTGAAGCACGTGACGTTGATACAAGAAGAGAATACAGGCCCGAAGAAACTCCAAGGTAAAAGTTTTGTATTCACGGGTACGCTTCCTACACTTGAACGTGAAGTTGCTCAGAGTATGGTGCGTGCACAAGGAGGGGATGTATCGAGTTCAGTATCTAAAAAGACATCATATGTCGTTGCTGGAGCTGAAGCAGGATCAAAGCTCGACAAAGCTCGTGATCTTGGAGTAACTATCTTGAATGAAGAGGAATTTTTGAAATTGATGAAGTAGGTACGTAAGTGCAATTTTTCGCTTCTGCGGAACTCGCTTCGCACAATTGTAAGTTATTTCGGCTTTTTGCGGAGCGAGGGTCACCAGCCGAAATAACTAACAATTGTAGCTTGCTCAGACAGGTCCTCGAAGCGAAAAATTGCACTTACGTACCTACTTCTATATTTTGTAGAAGTCTTGCCCATGAGTCTTCCAATTGCTACAATCCTCCTATGATAACTCCCGAAGAAATCAAGCATTTGGCAACACTTTCACGTATCAAGATTACAGATGAAGATATGGTCTCATTGGTCAAAGAATTTGACGGTATTCTCGGCTATATCGATCAACTCAAAAAAGTTGATGTTTCTACTGATACAGAAGGTCGTGTGGGTGCCGTCAAAAATGTTACTCGTGATGATACTGCACGCACGATCTCTGCTTCAGATCGAGAAGCATTGCTCAATGAAGCACCAGATCGAGAAGGTGATTTTATTGCGGTAAAGAAGATTATTGCTCAGGAAGACTAATATATATGAGTATTGATATTACACAATTGACGATAGCGAAGGCGCATAACGCTTTGAAAAAAGGTGAGTATACATCTGTGCAACTCACCGAGGCGTATATAGTAGAGATTGCCAAAAAGAATCCGGATATCAATGCATATCTCGAAGTATTTTCTGATGCAGTAGAACAGGCGAAAGTAGCTGATACAAAGATACAAGAAGCAATTGCTACAAAAAAAGATTTTCCTGTACTTCTCGGTATACCATGCGGAATCAAAGACAATATTCTTATTCAAGGCAAGATTGCGAGTGCAGCTTCAAAACTTCTTGAAACATATCATGCAACGTATGATGCAACTGTTGTTGCGAAACTCAAAGAACAAGGTGTGGTATTTCTTGGACGACTCAATATGGATGAATTTGCTATGGGTGGTTCCACTGAAAACTCTGCCTATGGTCCTACCAAGAATCCATATGATGTGACAAGGGTCGCTGGAGGTTCTTCGGGAGGATCTGCTGCCGCGATTGCTATGAATGGTGCAGTATTCACACTCGGTTCAGATACGGGAGGATCTATTCGACAGCCAGCGAGTTTTTGTGGAGTGGTCGGTTTGAAACCAACATATGGAGCAGTCTCACGTTATGGAGTTATGGCTATGGGTTCATCGCTCGATCAGATCGGTCCGATCGCACAGACAGTGTCTGATTGCGAAACTATTTTCAATGTTATTAAAGGTGTGGATATTCATGACGGAACGACAATAAAGGAAGAATCAAGAACCAAGATTCAAGATTCAAGAAAAATGGTAATCGGTGTACCTCGTCATTTTTTGAAAGAGGGTATTGATCCTGCAGTGATGGATGCATTTAATAAGTCGCTCGACGTTTTCAAGAGTAAAGGATATGAAATACGTGAGATAGAATTACCACACATTTCGTATTCATTGTTGGTGTACTACATTATCATGCCTGCAGAAGTATCTTCGAACATGGCTCGTTTTGATGGGGTCAAATATGGCATGCACGTAGATGGTGCTGATGGTATTCAAGATTATTTCGAGACACGTCGTGCAGGTTTGGGTAAAGAAGTTATCCGTCGCATCCTTCTCGGTACGTACGTACTCTCTTCTGGATATCATGATGCGTACTACAATCGTGCAAATGCAGTCCGTCGCATGATCACTGCTGATTTTGAAAAGGCATTCGGGTCTGTGGATATCATCGCTACACCAACAGCTCCATCTCCTGCGTTCAAGATAGGGGAGAAGAACAAAGATCCGATATCTATGTATCTCGAAGACGTTTTCACTGTTACGGCCAATATTACTGGTATGCCAGCACTTTCAATACCGTGTGGTTTTGCACAGAAAGAAGGTAAAGATCTGCCGATCGGTCTCCAGCTCACCGCTACTCATGGTGCAGAAAGTACTC
>JBAWXC010000063.1:0-3461 GCA_037144235.1 Candidatus Tayloriibacteriota bacterium
TGATAGTTGTTGAAATACTTCCTGGAATGATTGAGCCACCTTTTGAAGTATATCCTGGGACACTCACAGAGCTTGCAAGACGATATATGAGTCCAGAAGCATCACTGGCGATGCGTGTACCTGCAATCAGGCGCTGTGACTGTGTACTATAGGAATTGTAAAAAGTAACTTTTCCTTGCGCTTTGGTAGAGAGAAGTGTCCCAGACGTTGCAAGAACAGTCGTTGTCGCTGTGCCGTGGAATGTGACGAGGTCATATACAATCCCTGAACCAGGAGTGGATTGAGTTACGTATGTTGAATCAACATGAACAGCTGTGCTTCGAGGAATGATGGTAAATGTTGCTTTTGAGAAATAGTGAGATGCAACAAAACCGATAGCAACGATGATGAGTGTGATACCGAGAGCAAGAGAAAGCCATTTCCATTGGCGAGGTGCACGTGAACGTCGTGGTGTCTTTGGTGTTGAGACGATATTTCGTACGGATTCCTCAATGATCACAGGTTCTTTTTCTTTGACGATATGAATCGGAACTTCTTCAGTGAATTTCTTTTCTGCGCGTTTCTCTGCAGGAGTTTCTCTCCGAGTTGTTCGTAAAGGAGTAGTCTCACGTTTTGATACATTACGGATACTACGTCTTTCACTTGGTATAATGTCTTGGACTTTTCGTGGCATATTTTTAGTATATCACAGCGCACTCTATTACTGCATGCTGTGAATAGCGATTGCATATAATGCAGTGCTACGAGATGTCTTCTGTATGGTGTTTATATGAACTTTGGTTTTGATCATGTCGAGATCAAGATGCTCAATGCGACCATGATGAGGAATTGATGTGAGTGCATCAGTAAAAAATGTTTCGTGAGTATGAGCTCCTATGATGATGGTTCGATAGAGTCCGGAAAGTGACTGATCTTTGTTCAGTACGCGCTCTAGTTGGAGTGACCATGCGTGTTGAGTGCGGTGTATAGCTGTATGAATATGACGAGCATGATGTATATCGAGTTGACCGTGTTCATACAAAGAGAGTGACGAATCAGCGTGTTCAGTTGATATGTGTAATTCATCACCTATAGTACGCACGATAGTGTTGCTTCCAAGCGGGAATGAACCAAATACACTGCATGTACCATCTTTGACTTCTACTACATCGGTCAATTCTCCATGAACATGAATGATCGTGTAGTTTTTTATCTGTGGTACAAGATGTGAAATAGCAATATGTTCCAACAATAATCCTGAATGGAATGAGATAGCGTCACTTTCGACTGCGTGTGCGCATGCATCACGGAATCGGCGGATAGTCTCTGTACCGGCAATACTCAATGCAAAAGATATGTCGAGCTGTTTTGCTTTTTTGCCATGCCATTGTTCAATACGATATCCGTGAAGTCGAACATCAAATACTTTTTCCTCAATAATCTCAAATGACGTATCGCCTCGAGGAAGGATGTCGTTGCGTTGATTGGCGATGATACTGGAAACTTTCTCGAGTGTTATCTTTGTATCTTTGTTAAAGCCAATACTGATCTGTTGTGCACGAGATATGATCCATGGCGATGAAAGGATGTAGTGTACACGATCGACACTACGCGGGAGATGTGAGGACCATTCGATACCATGAATATGACGTAAACAATGGTGAATCACTTGTTCTACTGCGGTGATCGTTTTGTCTACATGATATGGTGTACCTTTTTCTGTATGAAATGAAAATTCAACTTCAGTTGCATAGACGATGCGTGGAATATCTTTTTTCTCTGTGAAGACGAGTGATCCTCGAACACGGGCACTTTGTACTTCAAGAAGGAGTATGAGTTGGCTATGAGACATTAAGAATAGTATATCACATACGGTGTGTGCGATGAGACCCATATTTCCACATGGTCTGTGGATTATTTCAAAACCGCCTTGATTCTGCGTACCCCTTGAGAACTCGCCTCTTCTTTTTGAATATGGAACCTCCACTTTCCTTCTGGACCAGCTAATTCGGAGGTATTGGTTACGTGAGGACCGCCACAAAATTCTTTTGAATATGCATGTGCAAGATCAGTACCTACAAAATAGATTGAAATCTCATCACCGTATTTTTCTCCGAAGAAATGACGTGCCCCTGTTTTCTCAGCTTCAGATTTTGGCATAACAACTTGTTGCATTGGGAGAGATGCAATTATCTTCTCATTGATGATATCTTCTACTTTTTTCTTTTGTTCATCAGTCATCTTTGCTCCCCATGAGAAATCGAAACGGAGTCTCTCTGCAGTAATATTTGAACCCTTCTGACCTACTTCTGGTCCGAGAACATCATATAACGCTTGATGGAGAAGGTGTGTAGCCGTGTGATATCGGAGAACCATCGGATCATTCGCATCAGCAAGACCACCTTTGAATTTTTGTTCAGCTCCAGAACGTGAAAGGTCTTGGTGTTTCTTGAATTCAGCATTAAAACCATCAACATCAACTGTGATATTCTTTTCTTTTGCCAATTCAAGAGTCAATTCGAGAGGAAAACCGTAACTTGAAAACAATGCGAACGCATCATGACCAGAAATATGCGCATGTGCGAGTTTTGAAAACTCCTTCAAACCATGCGCAAGCGTCTCTCGAAACTTATTTTCTTCCTTTACTATCTCCTTTAAGATAGTTTCTGACTTTGTTGAAACATCAGGATATATATCCTTGTACATATCAATCACAACCGCAGCGATCACATCGAGTTGACCATGCTCGCTACACTTGAGCGTATCTGCATGTCTTACTGCTCGACGAATGAGTTTGCGCAATACGTATCCTCTGTCAGAGTTTGAAGGTAATACTCCGTCCGCAATCAGATGAGCTGAAGCCTTTATATGATCAGCGACAATACGTGCAGAAACAACATCCCAGTTCTTTGAAAGACTCTTGATCTTATCCATAACGGGCTTCAAGAGATCAGTATCATATATGTTATCCACTCCCTGAAGAGTCATTGTGAGTCTCTCAAGTCCGGCACCAGTATCAATCGAAGGAGCTGGGAGTCTACCTACAATTTTGCCATCCTTCTTTTCGTATTGCATGAAGACATCATTCCATACTTCGAGAACTACTCGAGTATCATCTGCAGTTACGAAATCTGTGTGTTTGAGAAGTGTACCCTTGAATGCGTTTCCAAAATCATAAAACATTTCACTATCAGGCCCACAGGGACCATTGTCGCCCGCTTCCCACCAGTTATTTTTTGCAGGAAGATAAAATATTCTACCTTTCTCGCCTTTTGACGTATCACCTCCGACTTCAATGCCATTTTTTGTAAATATGTCACGCCAGATTGTTGCTGCCTCATCATCTCTTGAAGCATGTGCATCACCTTCAAAAACAGTGACGTATAGCTGTGACGGATTCAAGCCAAGGCCTTCTTCTGGTGAAGTCAAAAATTCATAACTCCACGCAATTGCTTCTTTTTTGAAATAATCACCGAGAGACC
>JBAWXC010000064.1:0-3452 GCA_037144235.1 Candidatus Tayloriibacteriota bacterium
GCCGTTCGACATGCAAGGAACGAGTAGAACAAGGTGTCACTCTCCCCAACAAAAACGTAGGACGTGGGCATGTCGAGGTTCTCAATGATCACCTCTTCCCCCTCTTCGTCACCGACCATGGACCTCAGATCCGAGAAATGTATGCTGAACTTTTTGCAGAAATAGAACAACTCACTCGTATCAGTATATTGAATGTACGCATGGGACGACTCGAATCAAACGCCTATAGAACTATCGACGGTGATGAGCTCACTGAATTCTTGAGTGCACTCGGTCTCTAATACCTCGTACTATTTTCCCATCTCGAGCACTTCATCTATTCGTATTTGTTTTACAAATTCTGGTACGTGACTGACGAGTATCATCGCGCCCTCATAATTATCGAGTGCTTTTGCAATCACCGGAAGATGGCGGAAGTTAATATGGTTGGTCGGTTCATCAAGGATAAGTAATCCTGGTCTCTGAAGTACCAGACGTGCAAAGGCAACCAGACCTTTTTGCCCTTCTGAAAGAGATGCGATCTTGGTATGAATCGTATCCGCAGTGATAAGGAAACTTGCCGCTACGGCACGGAGTTCAGTTTCTACGAGATGACCTTGAGTAGCACGAACAATCTTTTCGAGTGACTGATATACGGTGTCATTGAAATCCATCATTGAGAAATCTTGGCGATAATATCCTACACGTACACCTGGAGCGATATTCGCGGTCGCATTGACCAAAGAATGACCTTCACTCATCACCACACCTGCCTGACGAGCGATTGATTCGAGTAATGTAGATTTGCCGATACCATTGGGACCAGAGAGAAGTAGATGTGTTTTCTTACGAAGTGAAATCTTACACGTGTGATGTGTCGGCTTGTGTGTCTTGGGATTCATAATCGAATATTCTGAAATACCTATAACTTCTCCGATAAGATCTGGCTGTGAAGGAATCGTAAACGGTTTAATCGTACGATCTTCTTTGCGCACATCGACGATCTCTTCTTCCATTTCTTCTGCTTTCTCACGCATTCTCTTTGCAACGAGACGCATCTGACCTCCCTTGTTAGCAAAGACATTGGCTTGATCTTTATTTGCTTGAATAGCCTTTGCCAATTGAGCATTTTTCATATTTTCCTTTTCGATACGAGCACTGATCTGCTCTACCACATCACGATAGTCACCGACATATTGTTCTACTTTCTTGGTATAGACATCGAGATACAACACCCCGTGCGTAAATGCATTCAAGAAATCTGCATCGTGAGAAATAACCAAACAGGTCTTTTTGTAATTGACTAGAAATGTTGTTAGGTGTTCAATTCCTGCTTTGTCGAGATTGTTCGTTGGTTCATCAAGAAGCAAAATATCAGGATCTTGAATCAATGCTGACGCCAAGAGTAATCGTGCTTGTTGGCCACCAGAAAATGTTTTGACAATGCGATCTTTGATGTCACCTTTTCCTACTTTGAGATTGACCACCTCCAAAATCTCATCGATGCGCGGATCCAAATCATATATTTTTTTCTTAAATGACTTTGCAAAAAAGTCTCGGACCGTCAATTCGAGATCTGGACGAGGTATCACCTGTCGAGACGTAGCCACCGTAACTCCATTGGTCAAAAATATTTCACCTGATTCTGGGACATATTTTGCACCACCTTCTATTTCGGCGTCGATATGTGCCGCATGCGCAATCAAACCAAATATAGTCGTCTTACCGGCACCATTTTGACCCATGATCGTCACTTTGGTACCACGGCGTACTGTAAAGCTCGCCTCGTCAAGAATAGGCTTGTTAGCACCCCATTCAAAAGAGACCTCATCAAAACGAATGATGGTATCCCCTGAAAAAGCTGTCTTTGGATTGGTAGCCATATGAACGTACAGAGTAACGTATTTTTGCTATTTTGGCGAATCTATTGCCATTTAAAATAAAAAGAGTACGCTACATACAGAAACCAACGAAACCTTACAACCACATAATTATATGAAACAACTCATCATTGCCGGATTTTCTTCACCCGAAGGTCATCCACCAAATTCTGCAGAATTGATCATTCGTGATGCGAACAGTCGCATTCTTGGCACACACCGTTGTCACTCCGAAGTGTTTCCCGCCAGCACACCAGAATCATGGGAGCGTCGCGGTGATGCTTTGTTTGCAAAGGCAATCACGTGGAAAGCGTCTGCCATCCTTTGCCTCAACACGGTTGCTTCTGCAGATGGATTGCGTATCCAAACGATTGCATGCAACTGGATGGAAAACGCTACTCCTCCGCGTCCTATTGATCCCATGTGGACTCACAACGAGGAAGTCGCGATCAGCCTCGATGCATGGAATCTCGACCGCTTCATGGGACTGGCAAAAGATAATGATATGCCGGTTCACATTTCGTATAAGGCAGTCGATTCCCTCACCAATCACCTGATGTATCAGATGCATTGCGCGCAGCAAGATTCACCGGTCTATGCACGGATTCCGTGGATCGCCGTGGACATTCCACATGTCCCCGAATCAATTCCTGAACCGACGAAGACGTTTTATGAAACGCATTCAACGGTCATGCAATTGAGTCAGATTGTCCGATGTCTTGAGTTGTTACTCATCAATTCATCGTGTTAATCGTTTTTCACACAAAAACCCGCGCCTCGTAAGAGGAGCGGGTTTCATTTGTATATTATCCTTGTATTACAACCATCACTTCATGCTTTTCCAAAAATGGAATCGTAAATGGTGCGGTATACCCTGCATATGAGATAGAACCTTGCATAATCACTCCATCACGAATCAATGCTGATTTGAGTGCATCTTTCTTGGCTTGAATACGACTCTCGGTGGCATACCACGAGAACTTCATGACCGCTACCGTCTGGCTCGGTATCGTATTGAGGACGATACGAGAATCGAGAGGCTGAGGCAATGTTGTCATCGTCTCTGTACGTGGCATCACAAATGAAATCACATGAGAGGAGTTACTATTGTCACGAGTTATAACGGGTGCGTTCATAGCAATCGTACGTGAATCCGAAGATGATCTCTCCCCGACTGGTGCAGTCATCGCCAATGACTTCTTGGCACTATTGTCACCAAAAATGTACTTTGCGAGAATACGAAATCCTGCATTCAATGCCGTTCGTCTCGAACCTTCAACGATCGTCTCTGCCACAATGTATGGCTCATACGTCCTGATCTCATAGTCTTTCTTACGTGCAGTCACCATATATCGTGGTGAATCGACGCGATTGATCTTCCAACTCGCAACCAACCAGATAATGAGTCCGAGAAGTAATACCAAACTAATAACGAATGATGTAGTCATGACACCAGTATATCATACAGGCTATTTTCTTCCTGCACGAAGTGCATTACCTATCGGCAAGAAGTCCGTCAAGAAATTGTACGTAGCTGCTCCGGCTGGACCGAGCAACCCAAACGTTACTAAACCAAGACCTACGAAGTTCGTA
>JBAWXC010000065.1:0-3449 GCA_037144235.1 Candidatus Tayloriibacteriota bacterium
TCCGCATCACGAGCATTGTGAGGGATGAGTGAGGGCTTGAATATGCCCCGCCGAGAATCTTTGAGCACATGATACAAGACCACAGTGCTCAAGATATCATCACGTTGTTGATGTGAGAGATCCGCACGCAACCATCTTCCTGAATAGTAGTGGTAGAGGACTCCCTTATACCACCCCACTTGTCTCATTTCCCCATTGGCAAATGAAAGACTACCCGTGAGTGATCCATGCTTTGTCCGGCACGGATTCGTATCTTCAGGAAGCACGTCAGGTGCCACCTCATTTCCACATGTTTTTTGCATACACTATTTAGTTTTTCTACAAGATCAATTCCACTCTCGCTCCCGTGTTGCACACGCAAACAGGAAAAGTGGAAGAAAAGTATACAAGCAAAACACTATACGTGCAATTCACACATACTCTTTTTCTTATACATTATTTCTTTCTCAACATCACTTTTTGTACTGCAGCGTAGATATCTTTTTCACCCATACCATAGTGTTCGATGAGTTCATCCGGGGTTCCTGACTGACCGAACACGTCTTTGATACCTACATATTCAATAGGCACTGGATTGTTCATAGCAACACATTCCGCAACTGCAGATCCAAGTCCTCCAATAATCTGATGTTCTTCTACAGTGACGAGTGCTCCTGTTTGACCAGTCAACTGAATGACTGCATCAACATCAAGAGGTTTGATAGTCGCCATGTTCAATACAATCACACTCTTGCCTTCTGCCTCCAATTTTTGTGCAACTTTGAGTGTCTTGTGAAGTAGTGCGCCTGTCGCAATTATTCCTACATTAAAATTTGAACCTTGAGACTTGAACATTACCTCCGCCTTCCCAATCGTAAAAGGTGTTTCTTCTGTGGTAATGATCGGGGTCTTCTCACGTGCCAGACGAATATAGGTAGGGTCTGGTGTTTGTGATGCTGCAATAGTTGCTTTGCGTGCTTCGATCGCATCACATGGTGATATGACTACCATGCGTGGAATAACTCTCATGAGAGCAATATCTTCGATCGCTTGATGTGTACCCCCATCAGGACCAACCGAAACACCCGCATGAGATCCTGCAATCTTCACGGGTACATTGTTATACGCAATGGTCGTTCTGATCTGTTCCCAATTCCTGCCTGGACTAAACATCGCATACGACGTAATAAATGGAATCTTACCCATCGCCGCCATACCTGATGCAACCGTTGCGAGGTTTTGTTCTGCAATACCCATCTCAATGAATCTCCCGGGGAATCGTTGCTTGAATCCGGTCATCATCGTTGAATCGGTAAGATCCGCACACAAACCGACCACCTGCGTATTCATCTCTGCGGCTTTGAGTAATCCTTCACCAAATCCCTTGCGAATAGGAATTTGCTCAACATCCGTTTCGAATATTTTTGGATTGAGTTTTTGTGAAGGATTGATCATGAATTAAGATATGATTAATGCGACAGTACTTGCAACGGCAAATACGATCAATGCAACGCCTTCTATTTTTCTCATAATGAAATCGCTCTTGGCTCGTGCGTGTCTGTAACTTGGATGCTTCTTGTTGATGATAAGTACAATACCTAGAATGAAACTGACGAGCAGAAGTGCCAACAATCCACTATTCAAGACGTTATTTGTGACAAGAATAAAAACTGAAAGGATAAGAAAACAAATTTTAAGTGTTATTTCGAGGGATCTCATGGGATTTATTTATTTAATATAATAATCGATCTTTTGATAGCGACGAACGCATATGCCCATAATATCGGTAACCACATAGGCATGATTCCAAACAAACTATGTCTCATAAACCTCTCAACACCCGTCATAATAAAAAATGATTCAGAAATGGTAAGTGCAATCAAACCAAATGCAAGAAATGTAAAATCGTTCTTTTCTCTGTGCAATACTAGAGACATAGCAATGATGACACTATCAATCAATGCCAACATGATATCGTCTTTGATAAATGGTATGAATGCAATCATACATATCACCGGTACTGCTTGTTGAATTATTTTGAGTATTTTCATATTAGTTGTGATCTGGTGCATCAACTCTCCCACCGAGCGTACGAACTGCCCGTAATGCAATTTCTATTTCTTCAGGCGTTCCCGGTGGCTTACCATGCCATTCGAACTTACGTTCAAATTCAGGAATACCTTTTGAAGGTATCGTATATGCAATGATCACTGACGGCTTATCAAATACCGCTTTTGCTTCACCAATAGCACGATCAATATCTTGGAAATCATGTCCATTGATTTCCTGCACATGCCAATTGAATGAACGCCACTTATCAACTAGAGGATTGAGTGGCATCACATCTTCAGTAAAGCCATCAATCTGAATATTGTTACGATCAACGATGACAGTGAGATTGTGAAGTTTTTCTTTTCCCGCAAGCATGATCGCTTCCCAATTGTTACCTTCATCGAGTTCCCCATCTCCTACCAAACAAAAAAACTGCTTATTCGAAGATTGACCATTGTCTATACGTTCCGCCAAAGCCATACCTACTGCCTGTGAAATACCACAACCGAGTGGGCCAGAAGAAGTCTCCAGAGCTGGCAACCATTCACGATGAGGATGACCTTGAAGTCGTGAACCGAATTTACGAAGTGTCATCAATTCTTCTACAGGAAAATACCCTGCATGCGCCATCGATGCATACAATACTGGGCAAATGTGACCATTCGAGAGAATCAATCGATCACGATATTGCCATGAAGGATTCTTCGGATCATGTTTGAGACCATGGAAATAAAGATACGAAAAAATATCAGCCATATCGAGCGGACCAGCAGTGTGACCACTTTTCGCTTCGATGAGCATCTCCACAATCGAACGACGAATATCACGTGCTTTTGATTCAAGGAGTTTTACTTTGTCGGGAGTGAGAGACATATTACTGAACATTATATCATATCATTTAATACAAGTAGGTACTCGATGCGAATGATACAAATAATCGCACACGAATGACGCGAATACGTCGCACCTTACACTAAGTGCTCGTGTGATTTATTCGCGTCATTCGCATGCTTGTAGCTATTCGCATCGCATCCTACTACCCTGTAATAGCTTTAAAATGTGATATGGCCTCAACAAAGTTAGCACTCCCAAATATAGCCGAACCGACAATCAGACGGTCTGCACCAGCTTGTATGAGCAATGGCGCTGTTTCAAGTGAGACACCACCGTCAACTGAAATAATAAGTGCGGGATATGTAGCTTTGATAGCTTTGATCTTTTCGATCACTCGCGTATCAAATACTTGTCCTTGGAATCCTACATGCGTAATACCCATACACTGTACAAATTGAATCTTGTTTGCATAATGCGCGAGCACAACAATCGGTGTTTCAATATTCAAGGCAAGTCCGATCTCTACTCTATCAGCGAGTTCATGTATTGCTTCTTCGACACCGCCAGTCGACTCGGCATGAATG
>JBAWXC010000066.1:0-3424 GCA_037144235.1 Candidatus Tayloriibacteriota bacterium
ATCGAATATGATCCCGAGTACGTACAGACGACGATAGATAGGTTTGAGAAATTAACAGGCATTAAGGCAGTACAGCTATGAAAAAACCATCAACCAAAAGAAGGCAGACAGTAGAGCAAAAAGTGCTTCTCGAACAGCTCCGCAAAGTTCCCATCGTGCAGATTGCCTGTGAGCGAGCGAACATTGGTCGAACCACATATTACAGATGGTGCCGTGAAGATTCAAAATTCAAAAAAGAATCAGAGGAAGCTATGAATGAAGGCGAAGAAATGATCAATGATTTGAGCGAATCACAGCTCATCACTCTCATCAAAGAAAAGAATTTCTCTGCTGTGAAATTGTGGCTCCGCCAGCACCATCCCAAATATGGAAACAAGCTTGAGGTGAGAACAAAAATCGAAGCTGAGGATCCGATGACTCCCGAGCAGGAAGCGTTGGTGAGAGAGGCTTTAGGTATAAAGGAAACACATGCATGACCATGATATAGAAATACAAAAAGAAAAGATTGATCTGATTGTTAAAGATCAGCGCATTCGACGTGAATTGACTAAAGCCTGTCATCACTGGTTTTTCCATATCTACTTCGCTCATTACGTTAAATACAAGACTGCTCGATTTCAAAAAGAGCTGTTTGAAATCACGGAAGATGAGAAAGATAAAACAGTAGTGATCGAAGCGTTCCGAGGATCAGGAAAGACAACCATCATGGGTACGTCATATGCCATCTGGTCGATACTTGGGGTGCAACAAAAGAAATTCGTCCTGATGATTGCAAAGACTGAATCTCAAGCACGACAATATTTGGCAAACATAAAGATAGAGTTGGAATCAAACGGACTTCTTAGATCAGACTTAGGACCATTCGAAGAACCCGATGATGAATGGAGAGCAACTAGTATCGTACTTCCCAAATATAAAGCACGAATTACCGTGGCATCAATCGAAAGTTCAATTCGTGGTATTAAGCACGGTGCACACCGCCCAGACCTGATCATCTGTGACGACCTAGAAGACTTGGATATCGTAAAGACTCAGGAAAGTCGTGACAAGATGTTCAAATGGCTCACAGGTGACGTAATACCTCTTGGTGACAAGGATACGAGGCTTGTGGTCATTGGAACTGCGCTTCATCATGATTCGCTCATTACCAAGCTCAAGACCGCAATCATCGAAGGACGAATGAATGGTATTACTAAAAAGTACCCGTTTCTCAATGCTAACGGTACTGCCATGTGGCCTGAGAAGTTTCCGTTGCAAACCGATATAGATACTCTGCGAAAATCAGTACCGAGCCTCCAAGCATGGGAGCGTGAGTATATGCTCAACATTGTTTCAGATGACACTCAGCTGATACGTCCCGAATGGATACAGTATTACGATGAACTTCCGTCAAATGACAATCTCCGCTATGCGGGTATAGGAGTAGATCCTGCTATTGGGCAAAAGAGTGATAATGACTCGACCGCCATAGTATCAGGAAATATTTATGGCAGAAAAAAGAGCCTGAAGATATATGTATTACCAAATCCCATAAATGAACAACTAGACTTCACTGAAACCATATCAAGAGTTAAGTCGCTTTCCACCACTCTCGGTAATGGAGTACCTGTATCCATGTGGATTGAGTCAGTAGCGTATCAGAAAGCAATCGTTGATCAGTTGCGATCAGAAGGATATCCTGCCAAGGAATGGAAAACAGGTGGAAGTGACAAAAGAGCGAGACTGTCACTGGTATCAAATCATATACAATCGGGTACTGTGCTATTTCCACGAAAAGGTGCTGAGAAATTGATTACTCAACTCCTAGGATTCGGAAGCGAAACACATGATGACTTATGTGATGCACTGGGCATATTAGTACTCAGTGTCATCGAGCAGGATTCGAGAATTAACAAGGGATATTTTCCACTCTTTGATGAGAAGTTATTGAATGACAGCTACCATGAAAAGACTCCGCTTCGTGGAGAAGGTATGCTTGGGGTGATATTGGCAGATACACGTAGAACCCATTCGACCATCGTGCTTCGAACTGAAAATGGATCTGAAATCCTGTATTACGAAATGGTCACAGATGCAGATGTTGTTGCGAGAAAAGTAGTTGAGCTAGCCCAGAAGTATGAAGTACCGCTTTCAGATCAGAATATATTTATTGATGATAGCGGTAATGGAGTTGAGCTATGCAAGCTGGTGAGAAAATATGCTGAAGGCAAATTCATACTTGATAAGTATGAAAATCGACAAAGGTATGGACTCGATGTTACGAGAAGGCATATGTTCAGTAGTGAGGGACACTATGATGATTTATATGCAGCCAGTTTTGGAAAGTTAGCGAAGTGGCTACGAGGCGGTGGCAAACTATTCAACCGACCACGATTTGATGATCTTCTCTACATTACATGGAAAGAGCATGACAACAATATGCAGATTATCGATAAGGAAACACTGCGAGAAGATGGTGTCGATATTTCAATTCCCGATGCTATTGCTATGACGTTCGTGTATGAGAAAAGAAATAATAACTATCCGATTGAGGAAGAGGAGGAAGAAATGCGATACCCAGAGATTGGGATATAACAAAAAAACACTCCAAGTAGAGTGTTTTTTTGTTCCCGTAAATTAGAAAATCTTTACTGAGAAATTGTAAACGATGGACTATTGTCTCCACTCACGTACTTGCCACTAAACTGTATTTGGTAGCCAGTCGATGGTTGAACAGAGGAAGGCACTGTCCACGAGAAAGACTTTTGAGATGCATAGGCTGTACCTAGTGCAACTGAGGCTGTGTTACCGAGAGCACCACCAACAAGATAGACTGAGTAATTGTCTACCCCTGCATCTGCACCTGTCCATGTTAGATTATATGTCTGCCCAATTTTGAGAGTAGAATTTGAAGTTGGGAATGTAATCGTGAATGGTGGAGGTGGAGTTATTGTAAATGATGGGCTATTTCCACCAGATGCATATTTACCACTCAATTGAATTTGGAAACCACTACCTGCTTGAACTGACATTGGAACAGTAAACGAAAATGAATGGTTGGATGCGTATGCAGTGCCAAGAGGAATCGAGGCTGTATTTCCTAATGAACCACCGACAAGATATACAGAATAATTATCAACGCCAGTATCAGATCCAGTCCACGTTACGCTATAAGTTTGTCCTTCTTGTAAATTGGATCCAGATGTAGGGAATGTAATATTGAACGGAGATGCAGGCTGTGATCCTTGGATATTGAATGACGGACTATTGTCTCCACTCACGTACTTGCCACTGAATTGAATCTGATACCCACTACCAGATTGAACTGTTGATGGCAGAGTAAAGGTAAATGATTTTTGTGATGCGTATGCAGTACCAAGTGAAATAGAAGCTGTGTTACCGAGAGCACCACCAACAAGATAGACTGAGTAATTGTCTACCCCTG
>JBAWXC010000067.1:0-3370 GCA_037144235.1 Candidatus Tayloriibacteriota bacterium
TCACTGTCTACGATATCAAACACAAGATTATTCCTGATCAGTTCGTATATGCCTTTGCAGGAATAGCTCTTCTCGGCACGTTTGTCGGAGGGTATTCATGGTTTCACATACCCTCCATCTCTGCACTCATTGCAGGGCCACTGCTCGCTCTTCCATTTGCTACACTCTGGTTGGTCTCAAAAGGCACGTGGATGGGTCTCGGTGATGCCAAACTAGCTCTTGGCATCGGATGGTTGCTCGGTATCAATGGGGGAGTCAATGCAATCGTATTGGCATTTTGGATCGGTGCGATCCTGAGTGTGACATGGCTCTTTGTGACATACAAGAAATTCAAGTCAAAGACAGAGATTCCTTTTGGGCCATATCTTATTCTCGGTATGTATATCGTCCTTTTCTTCCATGTTCAGGTCATCGATCTTCATCTCTTGAAGGAAATACTGATGTCGTATATATAAACGTTTCGAGGTATAATTGTTATATGATACGTAGATTATTGATACAGAAGAGGTCGCACCTACGCAACCGTGGCTTTACTCTTGTTGAGCTTATGGTGACAGCGTCTATCTTTGTATTTATGACTGCACTCGTGGTCGCAAAATACGGCACATTCAATCAAAGTGTGTTACTCACCAACCTTGCGTACGATGTTGCGCTTACTGTCCGCACTGCGCAGACATATGGTTTGAGTGTACAAGGTCAAACATCAGGTGGAGGGCCACTCGTTTTCAATTCCGCATACGGTATTCATTTCGATACATCCAATGGTACAGTAATGAAATTGTTTGCGGATACCAATATTTTGGATACACCAATCAATCCAACAGATCATGTGTATGATCCACTAGATACTACAGTGAATACATATAATATAAAAAATGGTGGATCGATTACAAGCCTCTGTGTATCTACTGGATCTGGAGATTGTAAAACTATCTTTGTATCCGGTAATACAACCAATGTGAAGAAAGTATCAACACTCGATATTTCATTTAAACGTCCAGATCCAAGTGCTGTCATTTGCCTAGGATCGAATGATTGTAATTATACCTCGGCTCAGATTACTATTACTGGTCCAGGCACTACGCAGACTCGTACAGTTACAGTTAAAAAGAATGGGCAGATTACTGTAGATAACTAATGTCCTGTATACTATACATATGAAGTCTTCTCGCACATCTCGTCATACTCACTTTCAAAAAGGATTTACTCTCGTCGAGATGATCGTGGCTTTAATGATATTTTCTGTCGTGGCAACAGTTGCTCTCGGAGCAGTGATCAAGATTATTAGTGCCAATAGAAAAGCACAAACCCTCCAGTCTGCAGTGACCAATATGAACTTTGCTCTTGATGCAATATCTCGCGATCTTCGCGTGGGATCGAGTTATTATTGTTATAAAGTAACTCCAGCCCCACAATTAAATCCAGGAAGTTTTAGTCCACAATCATGTGCTGGATATGGAGGTGGTGATGTTAATTTAAATAATGATGTGATATTTGCATTTTTGTCAGCACAGACGGATCCGACTTCATCGTGTAATTTGTATTACGTATATAAGTTTACTTCCGATCCTGCATATTCGAATAAATTAATGCTTGAAAAAGCACAACAACAAAATTGTGGAGATTATCTCGGTACTGATCAAAATCCTTTCACGCCTATTATTTCTCCGGATGTGACATTGACCGGTTTCAAACTTTCTGTAACGAATAGTGCGTATCCTCTCGCATTTATTAAGCTCGCTGGATATGCGGGTAATGCTGAAAAGGATAAGACATATTTTGATATTCAGACCGCAGTTTCACCACGTACACCATAATCATATGACATATTCTCGTATTACAATTCATACATCGTCTTCCCAAAAAGGATTCACCATCATTGAAACATTGATTGCTATTACCGTACTTATGATTGCTGTGGCTGGACCATTGTCAGTAGCTAGTAAAGGATTGCTTTCAGCACAGATTTCAAAAGATCAGATGATTGCTTCATATCTCGCAGAAGAAAGTATGGAAGCTATCAAAAATAGTAGAGATAACAATATAGCGACAAATGGGAATGCAAATTTATTCAGTAACGCTTCCATAATTACGAGTTGTACTAATACCGCTAATAATTATTGTGATATGAGTACTACAGATTCCACAGCGTTACTTACAGGATGTGCGAGTCTAGGTAATTGTCCGTTATATATAGATCCAAATGGTATTTACATGCACACATCAACAGGTAATAGAAAATCTGCATTTTCACGCGCATATTATGTGACGGCATCTTCTGGATCAGGTACATGTAACAATGCTTCAACTGAATGTCAGGTACATGTAATTGTTTCATGGAATGAAGGTTCAATACCCAATCAAGTCGAATTGGTAAGTGAAATAACAAAGACAATACGCTAAATGAAGATCACACATACACAATCTGGTTATACACTTCTCTTTGCAGTTTTGACTGCGTCACTTGTGTTGGGTGTGGCGATATTCATTCTTGGAATCAGTAAAAAGCAGTTTATCCTCGCGGTCGCTTCACGTGAATCTATCTTTTCTATTTACAATGCTGACAGTGCTATCGAGTGTGCAGCTGCTGCATATAATGCGGGTACACTCGCTACTTCATCTTCTCCATCAATTCCATGTGCTGGAGCAACTGTGACGGGTAATTGGGGTGGCTCAGGATATTCAATCAATTCGCTTGTTTCAAGTGTTCAACAGACGGGACATATTAATCTAGGTTTTTCTAACGGAGGATGCGCATACGTAGTCGTGACTGATGGATATGACAACTCAGGAAATCATGGAACAATTATCGATGCCCGTGGTTACAATGTGGCTGATTTTGCATCAGGTTCAGTTACGAACTGTCCAAGTACAGATCCAACCAAAACATCACGTGTTGTTGAACGTGCGCTCAGACTTACGTATCACTAGGTATTCTGGTATGCTGTAGGTATGACTCGAGCACTCAAAGAAACCATACAACGCCTCACCAAACTCAAGGAAACGCTTGAGAAGCATCGTCATTTGTATCATACGTTGGATACGCCTGAAATCAGCGATGAAGCGTACGATTCTTTGATGAAAGAGCTCGAAACGATCGAGCAGGAATATCCCGATCTCATCACTCCAGATTCACCGACGCAACGTGTGGGTAGTGCACCTATAGCAGAATTTACCAAGGTGACACATTCTCATCGGCAGTGGTCATTTGATGATGTATTTGACTGGAATGAACTCGTGAAATGGGAGGAAAAGGTCAAAAATTTTATCAAGAAAGCAAGTGTGCAAGATGAAGCATTGGAATATTGTTGCGAATTGAAAATCGACGGACTCAAGATAGTGCTCACATACAAAGACGGTCTACTCATTC
>JBAWXC010000068.1:0-3309 GCA_037144235.1 Candidatus Tayloriibacteriota bacterium
ATATGGCTTGAATCCGATCACGCGACTCGACATGATACCTTCACCCTTGGTGTCTATAGTAAAGACGTTCTTGTAACCGAGGAGACCGCGTGTAGGTATTTCAAAGATCATACGAACTTGATTGCTGTGAGTGACCATGTTGTTCATGATACCTTTGCGTTTACCGAGTTTCTCGATGATGGCTCCAGAAAATGCTTCGGGGACATCAATGATAGCTTCTTCGAATGGTTCACTCTTAACAAGAGTTCCGTTTTCGTCAGCAATATCCTTGATGATAACCTGTGGCTGTGAAATCTGGACTTCATATCCTTCACGGCGCATATTTTCAAGAAGAATAGCGATGTGGAGCTCACCACGACCAAAGACGGTAAAGTATTCGTTTGATGAAAAATCGACTTTGAGTCCGACGTTTGTTTCGAGTTCTTTTTCGAGACGTTCACGAATCTGACGACCAGTCACAAATGTTCCTTCACGACCAGCAAAAGGGGAATTGTTGACGAGGAATTGGAGAGAAATAGTTGGTTCATCGACGTTGATCGCGGGAAGAGCAACCGTAGCTTCATTGTCAGCGATAGTTTCGCCGATATAGATATCAGGAATACCTGCGACAGTGACGATGTCACCTGACTCTGCTTGAGGAATCTCGACACGTTTCTTGCCTTCGAAGGTAAAGAGCTTAGTAATTTTTCCAGTGAATGATTTGCCGTTTATGTCTTTGACCCAGACAGCTTGTCCGTCTTTGATAGTTCCATCATAGACACGGCAGATAGCGAGACGACCGAGGAAGTTGTCATAACCGAGGTTGAATACCTGGGCAGTCAGGGGAGCGGTAGCACTCTTGTTTGCAGGTGCAACATGAGAAATGATGCAATCGAGAAGTGGTGTGAGATCCTTACGTTCATCGGTGAGATTCTTCATGGCAACACCCTGGCGACCGATGGCATATATAGTAGGGAAATCGAGTTGAGCATCATTGGCTCCGAGTTCCATAAAGAGTTCCAAGACTTCATCGTGAGCACGTGAAGGGTTGGCTGCGGGTTTGTCGATCTTATTCAAAATGACGATTGGCTTCAAACCAAGTTCGAGAGATTTCTTCAAGACGAAACGAGTCTGTGGCATAGGACCTTCTTGAGCATCGACGACGAGAAGAACGGTATCAATAGAACGCAGCACACGTTCAACTTCTGAACCGAAGTCCGCGTGACCTGGAGTATCCACGATGTTGATCTTGGTACCCTTGTAGGTGATAGAAGTGTTCTTGGCGTAAATGGTAATACCACGTTCTTGTTCAAGAGCGTTTGAGTCCATTGATCCTTCGTCTCCATGTCCACACTGGGTCATGATAGCGTCGGTCAGAGTAGTTTTGCCGTGGTCCACGTGCGCAATGATTGCAATGTTTCGTATTTCCATAGGTGTTGAGGTTGAAGACATAGGTTACATTAAAAAATTAATTTTGTCAAAGCGAAATGTATATATCCGGGTATAAAAACACCCCGCAATCTTTCGATCGCGGGGTTTGATATAGAATTCAACTTAACGGACATACACAGGCTCTGTGCCGGTGAACACTGTCTGCGGTGCGTGACACGCAGGATGGTGTTGTTTCGGGTTGACGAGGTTTTGCACGAAGGCGAGAACATCAGGGAAGACCTCGTGTTCAATGTCGCGACTCGCGTTGATCGGGTAAATCCGACTATTCGTTTGGAGTAAACGTGAGTGGACGTGTTCGGCATTTTGCTTGTAGATCCCGAGAGCCGTCTGGAGATCAACATCGTCATCGGGACGTTTTCCGTCAGGTTGACGCTTGATGCGATCCTGTTGACGACGACGGAGGATTTTTTCGGTGGCATTGAGGAGCAATGACACGGAATTGTCCCCGAGGAGCTGATGCTCCTTCATCCATTCGATTTGTTGCGCATTGCGGCCGATACCGTCGAAACCGACGATGTCTACCGAAGGTGGCAAGTGAGACAATTCGTTGAGGACAAGATGGAAGACGACGTCATCAGGAATGAGTTCACGTCGCGCGACCATAGGTCCAAATTCAGACTCGAAGGAGGGTTCTTTCATTGCTTTCCGGATGAGATCACCGGTGCCGATCACGATCATCCGATCGCAATATTGTTTCTTGAGCAGTTTCATCAAGAATCCCTTGCCGACGAAGTAGGGACCAAACATGTGGATGAATTTTAGTTTCTCGAGGATTCCAGCCAGTATTTTATCGTTCATTGTTCAGTGTTGTTGGTTGTTGATGTTTACAAACACTGTTCCCGAAACCAGTTGTGGATTCTATTAAGTTAGTAGGAACAGCTAACGGGAAATAGTATCATAGATAGTAATATATGTAAAGGACATCGCACTGACTTTGCACTTTTAACTTTTCACCTGCCTGCCGGCAGGCAGGCTGTAAACCACCACACCAGATTTGGTGCAAATCTGGTGTGGTGGTAAACTATCCCCATGCCTTATATCATTGCTGGTCTCGGAAATCCTGGAGAAGAGTACGCACAGAGCCGTCACAATACGGGTCGTATTATTCTCGATGCTCTCAGAAAAGAATATTCAGGAGATTAATTTGTTTTTGACAAGAAACTCAACGCTCTCGTTGCAGAGGCAAAGATCGGCAAAGAAAAAGTATTGCTCGTAGCACCAGAGACATTCATGAACAATTCTGGCAAAGCTCTCGCACCTATCGTCAAAACCAAAAAGAATGCCAAGCTCAAATTGACGACTGCTGACAATCTTCTCGTCATATATGATGATTTCCAACTTACTCTCGGTCGCATGAAGATCTCATACAACAAGAGTTCAGGTGGTCACAATGGTCTCGAATCAGTGATCAAGATGCTCAAAACAGAAGCGTTTCCACGTCTTCGCATCGGTACTGCAGCTGCAAAGAACAATGGTGATGCCAAGATTCCTCACGGCGATAGTGTTATCGAAAAGTTCATTCTCGGAGATTTCAAGCCTGATGAAATGAAAGAACTCAAGAAGGTTGCAAAGAAAGCTGTGCAGGTTGTTGAATTGTGGATCAAAGAAGGCAGGGAACGAGCAACCAATGTTGCGAATACAGAATAACGTACATAGTGACACATCAAAAAACCACCTCGAGGTGGTTTTTTGATAGATGTAAATAATCTCGAGATTATTTCTTGTCTCCTGTATATGCAAGAGCCATCTTTTGTTCCTTTGGATCAAAGAGAGTGATCTTGAAATTGTAAGTCTTTCCGAGTTCGAGCGCCTTGCGGAGCTTTTCTTCAGAACCAAATTCTGAGACGTGGACGAGTCCAGCAACACCTTCTTCGATAG
>JBAWXC010000069.1:0-3288 GCA_037144235.1 Candidatus Tayloriibacteriota bacterium
TTCCAGATATTCGCGACGGTTTGAAACCGGTTCACCGCCGTATTCTTTTTGCTATGCATGAAAAAGGCCTCACATTCCAAGCCAAGTTCCGCAAATCAGCTGTGGTCGTGGGAGATGTGCTCGGAGGATTTCATCCACACGGTGATGTCGCCGTCTATGATTCTATGGTCAAAATGGCGCAAGACTTCACGATGCGCTACCCACTCATTCAAGGACAAGGAAACTTCGGTACGGTCGACGGTGACTCAGCTGCTGCGATGCGTTATACCGAAGCCAAGATGTCACGTCTCTCAGCTGAACTCCTCCGTGATATAGACAAGAACACCGTTGATTTCCGTCCCAACTACGATGGTACTCGCAAGGAGCCATCAGTTCTTCCAACAGCAGTCCCAAACCTTCTTTTGAACGGCACACTTGGCATTGCGGTCGGTATGGCGACCAACATCGCTCCTCACAACTTGAACGAAGTTGTCGATGCAACAACTCACCTTATCGACAATAGCGATGCTTCAACAGAAGATCTCTTTCAATATATCAAAGGTCCTGATTTCCCAACAGGAGCAATACTCTATGGTGAAAAGGACATTCATCATGCGTATGCGACCGGTCGTGGTGGCATGGTCGTGCGTGGTGAGGCAGAGATTATCGAAGATAAAAAGGGCACATACCAGATCGTCATCACTTCGATTCCATATCGCGTCAACAAGTCAGAACTCATCATTCGCATGGCTGATCTCGTCCGTGAAAAAGTCATTGAAGGAGTAAAGGGTCTCCGTGATGAATCAGACAAGGATATGCGCATCGTGCTTGATCTCAAGCAAGGTTCATATCCAGAAAAGGTGTTGAACTTGCTCTACAAGCATACCCAGCTCGAAGAAAGTTTCCATATGAATACCGTGGCACTCGTCAACGGCGTCCCACAGACATTGTCACTCAAATCTATTCTTGAAGAATTTATCATCCATCGCATTCAGGTTATTCGTCGTCGCACACAGTTTGATCTCGATGCAGCACTTGCGCGTGAACATATCCTTCTTGGCTTGAAGAAAGCACTGGATCATATCGATGAAATCATCACTCTTATTCGTGGATCAAAAGATGTTGCAGAAGCAAAAGCGGGCCTCATGAAGAAATTCAAGTTTAGTGACATCCAAGCTCAAGCTATTCTCGATATGCGTTTGCAAAAGCTCGCAGGACTCGAACGCAAGAAGATCCTCGACGAGCTCAAAGAAGTACAAGACCTCATCGAAGAACTCAAATCTATCTTGAATAGTGAAAAGAGAGTTCGTACCATGATCAAGACTGAACTTGCTGACATCAAAGCCAAGTATGGCGATGAACGTCGCACCAAGATCGTCAAACATGGTGTCAAAGAGTTCAATCCTGAAGACTTGATCGCTGACGAAGAATCAGTGCTCGTCCTCACCAAGGGTGGCTATATCAAGCGCACCAATCCTGATGAATACCGCAAACAAAAGCGTGGCGGTGTGGGAGTTGTCGATCTTGATACCAAAGAAGAAGACTTCATTTCTCATCTCATTTTTGCAACCACACACAATGATCTCTTATTCTTTACTGATAAAGGCAAGGCCTATCAGATCAAGATGTATGATATTCCAGAAGGAAAGCGTGCAACTCGTGGCAAGTCTGTCATGAACTTCCTCTCACTTGCAGAAGGTGAGCGCATCACTTCGATTCTCCCTATGCCAAAGGACAAAAAGTCAGCCGATGGTCTCTCACTCATGATGGTCACCAAGAACGGCACAGGCAAGAAAACATCTGCATCCAATTTCAAAGACGTTCGTCGTTCAGGTTTGATCGCTATCACACTCGATAGTGGCGATGAACTCATGTCAGCATCATTTGTTTCCAAGAATGATGAGATCATGATCGCCACAAAAGAAGGTCAGTCTATTCACTTCAAGGAAACAGACGTTCGTGAAATGGGTCGCAATGCCGCTGGTGTTCGTGTCATCAAGCTCGGCAAGGGCGATGAAGTTATTTCTGCCGATGTTGTCTCAAAGACCGCAAAGAATCCCGCATTGTTCGTCATGGGTGCAAATGGTTATGGCAAGAAGACTGAACTCTCTGAATACAAAGTCCAAAATCGTGGTGGTTCAGGTATTCTCACCATGAATGTCACCGCAAAGACAGGTCCACTCATGGCTGCAAAGGTGGTTACTGATGACGATGAAGAGATCGTGGCCATGTCCAAGAAGTCTCAAGTTATCCGTGTTGATATCAAAGAAATTCCTGCACTCAGTCGTGCGACACAAGGTGTTCGTGTTATGAAGTTGCGTGAAGGGGATTCACTCGCGAGTTTGATTTGTTTATAGTCTCATCAATTAAATAATTAGAATAAGAGCTAAAAGGGAGGTCCCCGTACTTTTTCTATACCATTTACAATCTTATATATTTATGTATAATATACACATATCAATACGAAAAGGGATCCGAAAGGTGTTAGTGCCTTAGGAGCCCTTTTCTTTTTTATGCCACTCTATGTAGGTTTTTATGTTTTCTAGATAGTCGAAGAATTCAGAACCAAGTTTTTTATAAAGAGAAGATGCAAATTTTTTGTTAGGGAAGAGAATTTTTTCGAATCTGTCTTTTTTGATTAAATAATCAACAACTCTTTTGTAGTCACCATCACCAGATATGAGGATTATTTTATCAAACTTTTTATTATCGACAAGATTTTTCATCATTTCAAATACGATATCAGTATCTACATTACCTTTCTTTTCACCCCTAAGGGCAGGATTGTGTTCTCTGAATAAAACAATAAATCCTGATTTCTGAAGATTATTGTATAAATCTTGTTCTTTTTCAGTAACATAACCAAGAAAATAGTATGCTTCAGATACGTGGTACTTATCTTTGAGATATATACGTAATTTTACTAAATCTACCTTCCAATTGTTAAAAGTAGTTCCGAGATGGAGATTTTGTCCGTCTATGAAGGCAATATTTGATTTTATTAAAATATTCATTGGAATAAATTATATCACACACAATATGTTACTATTGACCCATGCCTTTTAGCCTACACGACCTCATGTTTTGGAAACGCCGCAGGAAATTTGGCGGAGAAATAGATCCTGATCATGTGATGATCGATTCCAACAATCGTGGCCATTTTGATCGTGATCAATTCGAGGGGAGACTCGAACGACCTATTTCTCGCACAACGTTGTATGCCGTACTTATTCTTTTTATGTTGATTGGTGGAACATTTTTTGTACAAGCGTGGAGATTGCAAGTCATTCAAGGTGCAAATTATGTACA
>JBAWXC010000070.1:0-3045 GCA_037144235.1 Candidatus Tayloriibacteriota bacterium
GGGAACAAATCACTCAAAGAAATTACTGGAATACGTGATATGACTATTGATACGGTGATTTCACATATTGAAGAAATCCTTTCTGTGGGTGACAAAAAAAAAGGTGAGGATCTCACTCAAAAAGATATTGCATATTTGAAGTATGAGATTTCTCCACAACATTTCCCGAAGATAGAGAAAGCACTTGAAGAAGTATGTCAAAAACAAAACGATGGTAAACCACCATTGTTGTCACCTACAAAAACAAAAGTGGGGAACAATATTTCATTTCGAGATATTCGTCTGGCGCGCGTACTGCTCGGATATTTCAAGCCAAAGCATAATGATACTGAACATGAAAAAGGGGTACTCGAAGAAGTGAGGGAAGAGCCGTTCTAAATGAAAAGCGCCAACCTGGGGAGGTTGGCACGATTGGTGATTGTTGTGATCAGTTTAAGGCACCATTGCCTACGCCGATCGGTTGAACGAAGACATCAAAGTCGATGATTTTGTTCCGTAAACGCACGAGGTATTTCCCCACGTGTTTGAAGTAAAGTTTCAACTGAAGTGTCACCTTGAACAGGATGCCGTGACCTTTGACCTTTTGGAACGAGGTCTTGATCATAGTGCTACCGTTTTTGGTGGGACTTTTGACACAAGCTGCTTCATAGTCCTGTTGGAGACGGCTTTCGTAGACCTCGAAGATCTTGCGGATCCCGAGGACCAGCTCGTGCTCGATTCCCATAGGCAACTTTTCTTTGCTGACGATTTCGACGCGACCGAGGCGTCGGCTCACAAATGTTTTTTTCATATCAATTCCCCTTGATACGTTGTGAGGTTGATTAGGCCGCCAGTGTGCCGTTCATGTTGTAGTAGACTTTGTCGAACTTGCGCTTGTTATAGTGCGCGCGCCGCGAAGTGTCGAAGACTTGTTTGGCACGACAAATCATTACCAAAATGCGGTCGGTGAACCCTTCCATTATGCGCAACGTTGCAGTGAGGCCAAGGTGCGCAAATGTATTGATGTGACGGATCAGTGGACTACGCGGGTTTTGGAGCGCGCGGATTTCTTCTTTGATGGCCATGTGAAGTTCCGGTGGAACGACAGTTTGTGGTGTTTTCATGTTAACTCAATGTTCAATGTTGTTTTTTTATCCTCTACTTACGATACATTTTTCCGTAAGCAAAAGAATATGTTCAAGAAGAACAATACTACTTGAATAGGTATATGTCAACACTCCACGTGTGTAGGTGCGACCTACGCAAGAGGGATAGAGTTTCCCGCAACCCAGCCGGTTGACCAACAGAGTTGGAGGCTGTAACCGCCAGAAGGACGATCAATATTCAAGACATCTCCTACGATATAGAGATTTGAAATCAAGCGTGATCGCATCGTTTTGAAATCTATTTCAGTGAGTGCAACACCTCCAGAGGTGATGATTGCTTTGTCAGTACCGAGGAGCTTGGTGGGGTGGATATGAATATCTTTGAGAAGAGTAACAAGAGCGAGTCGTTCTTCACGAGTGATACTGTGACATGGTGTTTCACCGTCGATATCTGATTTCTCCAAGATGACAGGAATAAATGCTGCAGGTATCAAGGCGTCGATCGCATTTTTGAATTTCTTATTGCTCTCTTTCTTGAAGAGGTTTTGCAATGCTTCATTCAAAGTTGCATAGTCGTGAGTCGGCATAATGTCGAGAGACAATATAACTTCACCATACGTAAGAAGTTCTCCAATTTCAGATGAAAGATTCAATATGAGTGGACCTGATAATCCAAAATGAGTAAACAGGATTTTACCTAGATTTGTACGTTTCTTGAGAGGGGTCTGTTTGATACCATCGAGAAAGAGGGTGACTTTTGCTTTTGGGAGAGATACACCAGAAAGTTTCTTGACCCATTCATCGCTGACTTCGATCGGTACCAGAGCAGCGTGTGGTTCGCTCACGGTATGTCCTGCTTTTTGTAACCATTCAAATCCTTCACCAGTAGAACCTGTTTCAGGATGAGATCTACCACCTGTGGCGAGAATAACATTCTTGGCACGAATGATTTCTATTTCCTTTGAACCTGTCTTTTTTATTTTTACACCACTGATGATTCCGGGACTTTCTTGGACGAGACCACATACAGGAGCATTTGATCGTACAGTGACGTTTCCTTCTTTGATGTAAGCTATGAGCACATCCCATACTGACTGAGCTTTGTTACTCGTAGGGAAGACGCGATTCTCAGCTTCAACTTTGGTTTCCATACCTCGAGTATTAAAAAATGAAAGACTGTGTGTCACATCATGTTGTGAAAATGTTGAAAAGAGGAATTGTTCGGCGTCTTTGAATTTGGACAAGAATGCACGAACGTCGGGTTGATTGTTGGTGACATTGCATCTACCTCCACCCGTGATGAGGAGTTTCTTGCCGAGAGATTCATTTTTCTCGACGAGAATAACACGAAGTCCACGCTCCGCCGCGCGTCCCGCAGCCATCATACCCGCCGGTCCGCCACCGATCACGGCGACGTCGTAGGTTTCTTGTGGAGTAGGAGACTCTTTATTCATGGCGATATAGTAGCATGTAAATACAGGTCCGACCTAGTCCTGGACTAGGTCGGACCTTTTCGGATTGTCGTTTCGGTTTTTGATATATTTGACATATATTTCCACACGTTGTAAATTCTCATTAGCTGTCCTTTAAAAGAATTGGTTAGAATTCCAATCACTTTACGCATACCGCGTTAAGTCCAATGGGATAGCGTTAACACATGAAAAGAAGAAATCAAACGACGGTTACTATTGTTGGACAAGAACAAGCTGCGTTCCTGCCAAGAACATCGGTTTTGATGGGTCCGGTTGGGGATAAAAAATATTTGCGCCTTAGTTGGTTGCATTTTGTCTCTGATGGGCGAATGAATACGGGTTATTTTGGTTTATCGAGCGAATACGAAATGGCTTGTGAGATTACGTCGCTCAATCTCAAGGAATCTCGATTTACTGATGCGATTGAGTCTGGGCGTATTACCGACATGCAAAACGGTCCAGATGATCGTTCTATGAGATTTACTTTT
>JBAWXC010000071.1:0-3000 GCA_037144235.1 Candidatus Tayloriibacteriota bacterium
CTGTTGGCCAGACTGTTTCAACCGGAGATATCATTGGTTATAGTGGTAATACAGGCAATGTGACCGGTCCGCATTTGCATTTCGGTGTCTATGCAACTGACGGCGTTCGAATCCTCACTATTACTCACAGCAATTTCCCTGGTTCTCATTGTATGGGTGCAATTATCCCCGTGTCTGACTGGAATGGTATTTTGAATCCACTTTCATATTTGTAAGGTAAATATCGTAAATAAAAAAAGAACCACCTGTTTACCTTAAAGGTATAGTTCTTTGACGTAGATACATTTCCCGCCTCTAGGGAGATTAGACCTTTTGTTATTCGTCGTGGCATAGTTGATCCACGATTACTTCCTTTCACTTGCCGTTACTTTGGAGGTCTTCTATTTTGTCGTCTTGAACACAGGTGATTGAGCACCGGAAACTACTCTTTTCCCTTGCTCAAGGGGAGTAGTGTTTTTATACTAGCATATCTTTATTTGTAAGACATCTATTACAAAATACTATCCACAACTCCACTACACCACACTATAGAAGTACGATACAATAGTGGCATGACATATAACAATCAAAACAGGGGAATCGTTAAACTTATTATTCTCATTGTGGTTGCCCTGCTCGTCCTCAGTTATTTTGGTATTAGTATTCGTGCACTCGTCAATAATCCAGTTACACAAGACAATATCTCCTATACCGCCTCAACAACCGTTACCGTCTGGGATACGTATCTCAAGAAGCCTGCAACATATCTCTGGAATCAGATCTTCCTTGCCCTCATTTGGGAACCAGCCATCAATAACTTGAAGAATCTTCGTGACAATCAACCGACAACGATCCAGCAAGATGCACCTACTGTGCCAGCACCAAAGCCAATACCACTCTAGTTCAAAAGCTTCTATATTTGTAACATAAAAAGGCGTCTTGGAACGCCTTTTGTGTTATGCTTATACGACCATATGAAGCATATCTATTTTATTCGTGAAGCAGTAAAGAATTTCCGTCTGACAGGAAGTCTCATGCCGTCCCAACGCTTTCTCGTCAATAAACTCGTTGCACCTGTACCTCGTCATGCACGATGCGTTATAGAACTCGGTGCCGGTGAAGGATGTGTCACACGTGCTCTCGAAGAGAAAGTATCTCCCGAGTGCATCATCCTTTCATTTGAGATCAATCCTGACCTATCCGATATGTACAAGTCTCGACGTCCTTCAACCATTCAAATCAATGATAGTGCTGAACAACTCGAACACTATATTAAAAAATATAATCTTGCTGACAATATCGATTGTGTCGTCTCAAGTCTTCCTCTCGCTTCATTACCCAAACATATGACACGATCGATTCTCGGTACAATTGCCCAAAACATGCCTTCGACAGGGAAGTACATCCAGTTCCAATACTCATTACTCAATAAGAAAGATATCGGTTCCCATTTCGATATTATCAAGACTCATTTTGTTCCCTTGAATATACTCCCAGCCTTTGTGTATGTGTGTACCAAGAAATAGTACCAGTAGAACATTCTTATAAATTTAAATATGCCGAGGGAAGTATGCTCTCTGTAATACCTTTGAGCATCTATAAGTATATATAGAGGTTCTTTATAGTATTCATAGGTACAAAAGATATATTGTGCGACACTCTATTATTCTTAAACCCCGCACTACACATCTCATAAGGATTCACTTCAACTCCATCCCTGCCCTGTACTCATTCAAGCAAAAACAAAAAACACACCGTTTTATACGATGTGCTTTTTGTATACCCTATATAAGGTAGTTTTATATCTTGGCGAGTTCTTGTGACCAACATGGAGATGATGATGTCCATGGTTGTGCACCATACTTACCGTAAAGATACTTGGCGAAAGCCACGTTACCTTCGGTGGTATAGATGTCATACCCGAGCTTGGCAGCTTCGTCTGCATGATACTTTTCATTGATCTGCATGACACCTACGTCAGCCGAGTTTACCTTGCCACGAATAATATTACCTTTGGAGTCATACTGTCTGAAGGTTGATTCACAGCGAGCCACCTCGACGAGGATTGGTTCATTGGTAAATTCCTTACGGACGTATGATTCGATGTTTTTTGAGTTTGTGAATGAGCTTGAAGTCGAAACGTATGTCGTACTTGTTGCTTGTGACTGACTTGTTGTAGAAACGGTCTGTGCCATATCTACGGTGTGTCCTCCAGCATACAAAGACGATGCGAGAAACAATATACCTGTTGTAAGTTCAATCATAATTTAAAAACGAGCTTCGTAAGCATGATGCTCACTCTAGCTCATTTGTCGGTACATCATAGCACCTGGCAAGTCAAAAGTCAATACCTATACCCTGATTATATGGCTTTGTTGAGCCATATTTTGTACCTGAAATACCCTTATTTTGAGCCATATAATGACTGCAGGCTCATATTTTCCCGTAATAGGCCTTTCCCCTTGCATTTTATAAGCTTTATGGTACACTCTTCTCACTAACTTAATCACCTTTTATTTACTACTATGGCACATAAGAAAGCAGCAGGATCAACAAAGAACGGTCGCGATTCAAATCCAAAATACCTTGGAGTTAAGTCAAACCATGGCCAAAAAGTCACTCCAGGACAGATTATTCTCCGCCAGCGTGGTACGAACTACCTCCCAGGCAAGAATGTCGGCACAGGCAAGGATTTTACGCTCTACGCTATGAAAGAAGGTGTTGTTGCTTTTGGTACCAAGCGCAAGACCAGTTACAACAATACAATCGTTCGCAAGAACATCGTTCACGTTGTAGTCAAATAACACTCAACTTCCCTATTACGAGAAAGAGGCTACGGCCTCTTTTTTGTTGGTTGACATTTGGGGTGTAAGAGATAGGATTGAATTAAACCGCTCTAACCACAACCAAAAAAGAACCACTGAATAATGAAAACTGAAATATATCTCGCTCATGCACTCACAGGTGCACCTGAAGAATTCAGGCAAAGGATGTTGGCTATTCGCGCCGCCATCAATCTCC
>JBAWXC010000072.1:0-2992 GCA_037144235.1 Candidatus Tayloriibacteriota bacterium
AGTATTGACATCACATATTTCCTATGAGACACTGTGAACATGATACAAAACGAGGCTTCAGCCAAGAAAATCTGCAAAGACTGCCCTATCGCACGCACCGCACAACTTATCGGTGATACCTGGTCGCTTCTTATCATCCGCGATCTCTTTTCAGGACCAAAACGCTTTGGTGAACTCGCTTCATCTCTCGCCGGAGTCTCTTCACGTACACTCACCAAGAAACTCCAACTTCTCGAATCACACCATATCATTTCCCGAGAAGAATATTCAGAGAAACCTCCCCGTGTTGAATATTCTCTTACGAAAAAAGGCAAAGAATTGAATACTCTCATTGACGATCTCCGTCTCTTCGGAGAAAAATACAAGAAATAATCTGGTATACTATACAGGTACATTATTTATTTCATAACAATCTCATGAATCAAAAAATACTTACCTATCTTTCAATCATTCTAGGCATTATCTTCATCGTAGGTGCAGTCGTCTACTGGATTGTTCCCGCAGGATCACTTCCTTCATTCATGCCAGGATTCATCGAAGGTTCTACAAAGATCCATTTCAAACATGGTCTCGGTTCAGGTATTCTCGGTCTCACACTCTTTGCGTATGCGTGGTTCAGAAGTGGTAAGAAATAAAACTACACTTACCCGATACACAACACACTAATGATCCCAAATGCAATGCAATACCATGCAAATGGCTTGAGCGTTTTGGTTTTGAAATAGTGTGACAAGAAACGAATAGCTCCATATGCCGTGAGAGCAGAAGCGATCGAACCGACAATGATCGGACCAATTGCACCTATATTCCCTGCTTGTACCAGTTCAGGAAGTTTCAACACAGCTGCTGCAAAAATAATCGGTGTTGCTAATAAAAAGGAAAATCGAAGTGCTGATTCATGATTCAAGCCGACGATCAATCCTCCACCCATCGACATACCCGTACGTGAAAAACCAGGAAGAAGAGCGAGGCATTGTGCACAACCAACAATTACAGCTTGTTTCCATGTTAATTTCGACACTGAAGCATCAAGATCCGTCGACTGACTTTGACTTCGTCGTGCACGAAATAGTTCCATGACCAAAAGTACTCCGCCATTTGCAATCAAAAATAATGCCGCGTAGCGTGGTGAAGCAAAAAGTAATTTGAGCTTATCTTCAAAAAGTAAACCGAGTATTCCTGCAGGAATAGTTGCCACAATGATCAACCACCCGAGTTTGGCATAGACATCAGATTCTTCGATAACTCGATTTTTCAGAGAACGAATAATCCCTTGAATGATACTCAGCCAATCCTTGTAATAAAAACCAAGAAGCACCAGTGCGGTAGCCAGATGAGTTGCGACCAAAAAGATAACGAATGCATTGTCTGATTGTGATATCCTCCAGCCAAACAGTGTCGGTAAGATAACACTATGACCGAGACTCGAAATAGGAAACAGCTCACTTATACCTTGGAAACCCCCGAGAATAAGCGCTTGAATAGTAGTTAACATATTATTTTTTATTTTCAACGATTGAGATAATCTTTCCGTCATCGAGACGGACTATCTTCTCTGCCATACGACCAAATTCTTCTTCATGAGTCACCATGATGATGGTCTGTCCTTGACGATGTAATTGTTTGAAAATATCCATAACAATATGTGATGATTCATTATCAAGGTTCGCTGTCGGTTCATCGGCAAACAAAATTGCGGGTGTATGAGCGATCGCACGAGATATACTCACGCGTTGTTGTTCACCTCCTGAAAGCTGACTTGGTAATTGGTGTATATGTTGTGACATACCCACACGAGACAATGCCTCTTCTGCTTTTTTGTATGCTTCAGCTTGTGGTATCTGTTGCATCAATAGAGGCAATACGACATTTTCAAGCGCTGACAATTCTGGAATCAATGCATAATCTTGGAAGACATAACCGAGCTTGGTCAGACGAAAATCAGTTTTTGCTTCACTCGACATATCCGCCACATTCCCTGCCATAGCAATATGTATTTCACCACTCGTTGGTTCATCGAGGAGACTCATTTGGTACATAAACGTACTTTTTCCTGCACCTGAACGTCCCATAATAGCGATGAACTCACCTTTTTTTGCAGTAAAATCAATACCTTTCAATATCTGCGTAGCAACCGTTCCATTCATGAACGTCTTGGTGAGCTTTTTTGTTTCTATCATGAGTGATGAGTCCATAGATGTATATTATTTTCTGCCGAGAATAGAATCAAGCGTATTTCGTCGTACGATCATACGTGCAGGAATATATCCAGCAATGATGGTAGCAAGCACGAGCAAACCGACACGCAAGAATGTACCACTGAGTGGTGCAACCAATATACCATCACTAAATGGGAAATTGATCGGATGTGCCGCAATCAGTGGCTGTATCAGTGCATATACAATAATCACTCCAATCGTCGAACCACACACTGCATAAAATATAGACTGCATGACATATGAAATCTCAATTGCCTGTCCATTGATGCCAATACCCTTCAAAATACCGATGAATTTTCTACGCGTGATGGCATTGATAAAGATAACGATGAAAATAGTAATCGATGCAACCACCAGACCGATAGAACTGATCATGTTACCGAGCAGTGCAAACGTATCCTTGATATCTTTCAAGAATTTTGGCTGAGCATCAACATATGTCTGTATTTTTGCTACACGATCGAGACCACTATGAATCAACGTGTCGCGAATAGCGACAGGATCTATACCTGGTGCAAGTTCTATAGCGATCTCGCCCACATTGTGATCATCACGACCCATCAAACTTCGTACTTGACTGTCGACCATGTACGCACGCTGACTGACTTCACCAACTTTACTCTTGAGTATACCTTTCACCGTGACTTCACGTGTGACATTGCCAATCTTGATACGGATCTTGCTCCCAATAGAAATATTATCGAGAGCGGTCAGACTTGGATTATCGATCGGGAGATACTTCTTGAGCAGATTTGAACCGAGCACGATTTGAT
>JBAWXC010000073.1:0-2941 GCA_037144235.1 Candidatus Tayloriibacteriota bacterium
GAATGTCGGCGCGAATGATCTGGTCAAACTGAGTATAGGTAGCGAGTCGGGTAGTCATCGTACCGAGACTGATGTGGTGCACTGATTTTGGTATGGCGTATATAAAATCAGGAGCATAGAGGAATAGTGCAGGAATGTCGGCGCGAATGATCTGGTCAAACTGAGTATAGGTAGCGAGTCGGGTAGTGTCATCTTGAGTAGAGCGGATATCTTCGAGCAATTTGTCTGTCTTGGTATTGGTATAGAGTGAGACATTCAAGCCAGGAGCATTGCGTTGTGATGAGTGCCAGAACGCATACAAGTCTCGATCTTTACCAATAAGTTCTCCGAATAAGAGAGCGTCATACTTGCGAGGACGAATGACATTTTGGTAGAGATCACTCGTTTCAAATACTTTGACGTTCACCTGAACACCAAGTTGTGCCCAATTTGCTTTGAGTAAGTCAGCGGTTTGTTTGAGGTCAGATGTGTCGGCGGTGTAGAGATCGAAAGAAAGAGTCTGAGTTGTTTTCTTGTCTTTGCTTGTTTTTACATATATACCGTCAGATCCTTTTTTCCAGCCACTCTTTTCCAGAATAGTCATCGCATCAGTGAGATCGAGAGAGTTGGTATCACTTGTTGCTGAACTAGTCATTCCTGGAGGAAGAGGTCCATGAAGTGGAGTGCCATATCCGGCGAGGACTTTTTGGATAATCTCACTACGATCAACTGCAAGATCGAGCGCTTGTCTGACGTTTTTGTCTGCAAGAATAGGATTTTGATTTTGATTGAAAAATACACCGAATATGCGAGGAAGTGGCGTAGAGATCACACTGTAACTCTGTGCTTTCTCTGAAGCGAGTTTGGTTGCTTCGAGAGGTGACAGTGAAGCCATACTGTCGATACTACCACCATCGAGTGCAGCAAATGCAGATGTTTCATCACCGAAGAAATTGAGTGAAATGGTTGTTATGAATGGAGTAGTTCCATAATATTTCCCCCATGTGCCGAGTGTGTATGTGGTAGGAATGCCGCCGGTGTCTCGTGCAATATTCGTTATCTCGTATGGTCCTGAGCCGATCGGTTGTATGTTGTATTGACTAAAGATGAATTGATCATCGGTTACTGATCCCCAGATATGTTTTGGAATGATACCTATAGTTGTGTTGGACAAGAATGGACTATATGGTTGTTTGAGTATGAACTGGATAACAGCTGGTGATACAACCTTGGTGGTAACGTTTGCCCAATCCATGCGTCGAGGACTTTTGAGTGTTGGATCTTGGATTTTCTGTATGGTAAATGCAACATCGTCAGTCGTGAGTGGTGTGCCGTCTTGGAAATAAAGGTTGGGTTTAAGAGTGAATGTATAGGTGAGACCGTCGTCTGATATGGTGTGCGAAAGAGCGAGGTCATCTACGAATGTACCATTGGTATAGTGTGTGAGTCCCGAATATACGAGAGAAGTGATATCACGATCAGTGTCAGTGACCGCGAGTACGGGATTGACCGTGCGAGGAAGGCCGATGATACCTTCATGCAATTCTCCTCCACGAGCTGGAATTTCAGTAAGAAAATGTTTGTTGACAGACGTAGCCAGAGCAATAGAAGTAAAGCCAAGAATGAGTATCAAGAAACCAAAAATAACTCGTTCAGTTTCTGAAAATGCACTAATATAAGCCAATATGCGAGAACTGTGCTTGAAGCGGAATTCTTTTGTATGTTGAGGAGGTGTCACGATAGGTAGGAGTGATATACCAATATAATAATAGTCTATGTAATGTAGCGAATGAACGTATGTAGCTGATTCAGATATGTAGAATCAGGTGTATATCAGTGTATTAGATAAGATTTGCGAGTGCTGACACTGCAAAGATGATAGCGCAGATAATGGTTGCGATGAAGAGACCCTTTTCGAGGCCACGACGGGTATGATATGCAGAACTCAAATTGTCACTACCACCAAAGGCACCACCTACTTGAGCACCGGTGCGCTGAAGAAGGATAAGAGCAATAATGATGACAGAAACGATAATCTGAATATAGGGAAGGAGTGACTTCATGTGGGACCATAGTAGCATATTCATAATTATTTGCAATATTGTAGAGAAAAAACTGCTATACTATGCGGTATATGAAGAAATTATTTATCGGTGTGTTCTTTCTTGCGTGTATTGGTGTAATCATTGTTGGAATATATCTATTTAATGCAAAACAGCATGGTCAGGTATTTACTCCATTGGATACGGCACAAGTGCAATTAATTCAAGCAACATCATCTCTGATTATCAATGCAGGATCAATTCCATATCCAGTTGCAACATCAACCATTCCCGATGGATGGCGTCCGTATTCAAACAATACGCTCGGTTTTGATATAGCAGTACCTCCAACACTTGTGCAAAATGGACATGAATCAAGTGTATGGTTTGCTTTTCCAAAAGACACCTATTTTCATTGGCCATTACAAGATGATGCAAAGATAACAGTTTCTGCTTCATCGACATGCGCATCAAGCACGATTCCTGATATGAATGTTGCAACTCAAGGACTTCTCTTGAATGGATATGTCTTCACTCGATATGAAGGTGACGATGCAGCTGCGGGCAACAGATACATGGAAGTGATGTACACCACAATCGTCAATGATGTATGTTATTCAATCGATTTTTTTGATCATGGAACCAACGGCGCGGGCTTTTATGTGAATGATCAAGCACTCATCACACAATATGATACGCAACATTCACAGGATCTCTCTCAGGTTGTGAATATATTCAATAGTATGGTCAGTAGTTTCCAAGTTCACAAATAACAAATATGTGTGGTACAATAGCGTTCACAGCTATATATTAGTAGTTATATTATAATCTATGAAAAAAACATCTATTGGTACCGTTGGTTTGCTCATTATTATCGTCTTTATCGCAGTTATGTGGTACAAATCTACTCCTTCAAGTAC
>JBAWXC010000074.1:0-2913 GCA_037144235.1 Candidatus Tayloriibacteriota bacterium
ATCAGGTCGCATTCTTTCAGTGCCTGATTCCTGCGGAACTCTACGCTCCGACTTACACCTATCACAAGAAGACCAACATCACCCACTTCGACTGGGTTGATGCGCCGCCGGCTCAAACATAAGCCGTGCACGTAGTTTCAGATCGCCTCAGGAGAAATTCTGGGGCGATTTTTATTATCCCGCTGTTACCACCGCCAATACGATGACTGAAACCAGTGCCACAATCAAACCCACCTTTTGATATTTGAAAAGTTTTTCTTTGTTGACGAATAGACCGAGAAGTACCGAGATAATGATCGAACTTTCAGACAGACCAGTCGCAATCGCAATAGGCACCAGAGCCATCGCTACCGCATATGCGATCCAGCCGATATTGTCAGCGATAGACATGACGAGTACCAAACCTCGACTCGGCATCACATCACGATAGGCATGATGCATGCGACCACCTATGAGCAGAACTGTTCCCGATACAACAACCATAACTACATTGATGACAAAGTTTGCTAGAAGTGGATCAGTCACTCGTGAACCCCAGCCGAGCAGGAAATCCGCCACACCCATGAGTACTGCTCCTGCGATAAATATAATCACCCCCTTTTCAAGAAATATTTTGTGTGAAAATGAATGTCCGCGATATGAAACCAATACCAGACCACCTATAAGTAATGCAATGAGAGTGATTTGAAGAGGTGTGACAATGTCATGCAAAATAAAAAATGAGAGAAGTGCAGTAGAAACTATTTCCAGAGAAATAATCGGCTCCAATACTGCCAACTTACCCGTCTTATATCCTTCAAAACTACAGATCGCTGCAACGATGAGTACAATTCCTGCACCAATCAGTATCACCAGATCATTTCCTGGATTCATCACCAGAGCAGGAATATGTCGGTATACAAAAGGAAAAAGGACGAACGTACCAAAGAGTGTGATGAAGAAGAGTGTCTCCCAATCACCCATTTTCTTGACTGACTTCTGCATCACAAAATCGCCGATGCCCCATGAGAGCATAGCGATGAATGCGAGTCCAATACCAATTGAAGATGTAATCATGGAAACTATGATATCACACCTCTTTGTCCTGAGCCTGTCGAAGGATCTTATCCCTTCTCTGTCGTGCCACCCTCATAAATTCAGTAAATAATGGATGCGGTGCGAGTGGTCGCGCGAGAAATTCTGGGTGAAACTGTGTACCAAGGAAAAATGGGTGCACTTCACGAGGCAATTCGGCGATCTCCATGAAACTTCCGTCAGGCGACTTTCCCGAGAATACCAAGCCAGCTTTTTCGAGCTTGTTTATGTACTCTGGATTGACTTCATAGCGATGACGATGACGCTCGTAAATGAAGGAGGTATGAGATACGAGCTTTGAGCTAGGATCTTTCTTATCTCCTACCTCATATCTCATACTCTCTGCCCTGCTATACGCTTCTTCCGCAATGGTACCCTTACCAAGTTTTGCCTTATACTGTCCCAGTCTCATACTGCCTCCATAATTACCTTCGGCAATCTTTTTCTTTTGATCGGGCATAATATCGATGATCAAATGTGCTGCACGCGGATCAATCTCTGCAGTCTGTGCCCCCTTCAAGCCCAACACATTTCGTGCATACTCGATCGTGAGCAACTGCATACCATAACAGAGACCAAAATATGGAATACCTTGTTCACGACAATAGCGGATCACGTTGAGCTTGCCTTCGATACCTGATTCACCGAATCCGCCAGGAACGATAACTCCGTCCATACTATCGAGTACTGAATATGGGTTATTTTTTCCTTCTTCCTCATTTTTATTTTCCTTCTTCCTTTTTCTATTTTCCTTTTCCTCAAAATCACGTGAATTGATCGTATGAATGATCGGCTTTGACTTGGTAGCATATCCAGAAAACTTGATCGCTTCGAGCACTGACATATAACTATCAGTCAAAATAAAATCGCCTGTATTAAAATACTTTCCTACGATCGCAATATACACCTGATGATCATCATAATTTTTGATACCCGCAGCCATCTTCTTCCACGCACCAAATGTTGCACCTGTTTTACGTGGAGCAAGCTCTAGAACATTCATGAGGAGATCAGCAAGATGATCTTTTTCAAAATTGACCGGTACATCATATATACTCTTGATATCTGGTGCTGAGATTACTCGTTCAGGAATGATATTACATGCAACCGCAATCTTCTCCTTGCGACGATCATCGAGTGGAGTCGTTGCACGAGCAATGATAAATTCGGTATTCAATCCATATGATGCCAACTGATGAACTGCATTCTGAGTCGGACGTGTCTTCATCTCACCGAGTGTGCCAGGTGTTGGAAGATATGAGACGAGAATGATCGTCACATCTTGTGGGTGTTTGATCTTGAGATATCGTGCCGCTTCGATGAACATCGCATTGCCATAATCACCAACTGTTCCTCCAATCTCAATGATTGATATATCTGATTGATTGGCTTTGGCAGCATATTTGAAACGATTGAGTATCTCATCGCGAATATGAGGGATCGGCTCTACACATTTACCTCCATACTTGAGAGTACGCTCTTTCTCGATCACATCACGATATATCATGCCTCCCGTAAGGTAGTCATGTGCGGATAGATCATGACCGAGGAAACGTTCGTAGTTTCCCATGTCTTGATCTGTTTCAAGACCAGAATTCAAGACGAACACTTCTCCATGTTCAGTCGGATTCATCGTTCCCGCATCAACATTGAGGTACGGATCGACTTTGACCAGATTGACGCGGAATCCTTTTGCAGAAAGGATCGTACCGATCGATGAACTGGCAATACCCTTGCCGACACCCGACATCACTCCGCCGAGAATAAAAATATATTTGTGAGGGGCAGAAAGTGTGGGCCTGCCTGCGCTGACAGGCGTCTTCTTCGCTTGTGATTTCG
>JBAWXC010000075.1:0-2875 GCA_037144235.1 Candidatus Tayloriibacteriota bacterium
AACAATGTGCGATGTGGTGACAATCTCTTGAGTTGCATCATGAGGAACTTGTGACGGCGTGCTTCACGAGTATATGATACACCACGAATGATACGGAGGTCGATCTCTTGGTTGAGTCTACTGATCTCAGCGCGAATGGTTTTTATGGTTTGGTGTTTTGACATAGTGTTGTGTGGGTTATTACTATGTGTATAGTATAGGTGAACAATCGTTCACCTGCAAGTGGATACCTGTGGATAACTCAATATAATTGACTTTATATACAAGAACGTTTAGGTTGATACCGATAGATGTTCCCGATACAACCACATATTTAGAGGATATTATGAGAAGAAAAAATCGTGACGCCCGCAAACAAGAACAAGCAGAAAAACGTGAAGCCAAAAACAACAACAGATGAGAAACCCTCGCGGCACCAGTTCTTATGCCAAGAAAAAAGAGGGTGGACCTACACCAAACAGTCCCTTTTACAGGGATCCAAACGAGGCAAAACTTCAAGCTCAGCAATCAAGCTCAAGCTGGGGACGACAAACACGGGGGTGGTTTCCCGAATAAAATCACTTCATTAAAATCTTCGTGTCAAAATCAAGCCCCGCATGACTGCGAGGGCTTTTCATTTATTCTAAAACAGAATTTTCTTAATTGCTTTGATCGTGGCATCAATATCAGCTTTTGTAGTCCATCTTCCTAAAGAAAAACGTACTGAAGTTTTACTGTCTGCTCCGATTGCTTTCAAGACATATGATTCATCTTCATCACGCAAACAAGAACTCTTGGTTGAGCACGCTATTCCCTGCACATCTAGCTGGAGTACAAAAAATTCATTATCTATTTTCGGAATAGAAACATTGATGATATGTGCACAGGTTGCACCTACATATCCATGAACCACAATTCCTTCACGGACCTTTTTTATTTCTTGAATGAAATACTCACGTAATGCATTGACGCGAACAACTTCTTTCTCTCGTTCATCACGAGCGATCTGCAATGCTTTGGCAAAACCCATGAGTGCAGGAATGTTTTCTGTGCCCGATCGAAGTCCGGATTCTTGACCACCACCATAGATAATAGGTGCGAGAGGAATATTTCTCTTTTTATAGAGAAAACCTATTCCGCGAGGACCATATACCTTCGCACCATCGAGTGTGAGCAGATCAACACCGAGTTGTTCAACATTGATATCTTCGTAAAGCGGGGCTTGAGCTGCATCAGTGTGGAATAGTGGGTATGAAAAATTCTGGAATGAAAATGGGTATGTCGGAGCATCGACATTATTCTTGCGAGCATGACGGATCACCTTGGCAATCTCACGAACCGGCTGAATCGTGCCTATTTCATTATTGACTGTCATGATAGAAACAATGACTGTGGAAGGTTTTATTTTCTTTTTGAGATCTTCGAGAATGATCACACCCTGCGCATCAACGTCGACAGTATCAAGCTCGACCCCCTTTTCATTCAAGACACGTGCGCATTCACGAACTGATGAATGTTCGATAGCACTTACAATGATATGCATATTCTAATATGGTACCTGTTGTGCTCTCAGAGCCTCGACTGCACCAAGGAGAGCAATATTGTTGGCTTCAGTACCTCCTGCAGTGAATATAATTTCATCACTATGTGCATGAATAAAATCGGCACATGTCATACGTGCATCTTGAAGAGCTTTTTTTGCATTGACACCTTCAGTATAGAGAGATGAGGGATTGGCGTATGTATCGGTCGAGTATGTATTCATAACACGAATAACCCGAGGGTCAATCGGAGTAAGTGAGGCGTAGTCGAGGTATATTCTCTTTCGTTTTCTGAGCATGAATAAAATGTAACATTTCGAACTCATATTGCCAAATAACATATATATGGACCTGAACAAAAAAACAACCCCGTTGCACTGACAGGCAACAGGGTCGGACATTTACGTATTCAAACGTCCAAAGTTATAAACAGTTATACCTCACATCAGATATGGTCCTTGCCATACGTCAGTAAATTCCACAGTTGAGACCGAGGTCGAGCAACATCACGACTGTGACACAACTCTTCATTGGTATCAGACACGGGAAAGCGAGATGAGGTCCTACGGATCTGGACGAGCCAGAATGATTCAAGAACAATTACGAAACCGGGGATAATCCATTCCTGGTATATCCAAAACATAGTATTCATAACTATTCTGAGTATAAACACAAATAGCTGTTTATGCAATATTTCAATTGTACGCATCTCGGTATATAATTGCTTCATGACATTCCAAACCATCCTCTCAAATCCATTATTGATCTCTGTTATCATTCTTGCGCTCATCTCTATTGTCCTCCTCATACTCGTCATACTCATGCACATGAAATTAAAAAAGTTTCTTGTGGGTATTGATTCAAAACATATTGGAGATTCCCTTACTCATGTTTCTGCTGACGTTCAAGATTTGCAACTATTCCGCAATGAGCTCGAATCATATCTCACTGGCGTTGAACGTCGTCTCAAAAAGAGTCTCCAATCAGTACACACCGTGCGCTTCAATCCATTCAAGGGTACTGGAGGTGGAAGTAATCAAAGTTTCTCTACTACATTTATTAACGAAGAAGGTGATGGCGTCATCATCTCAAGTCTCTATTCTCGTGAACACGTAAGTGTCTTTTCAAAGCCGATCAAGAAACATAGTTCCGAATTTGAATTATCTGATGAAGAAAAGGAGTCTCTAGAGAACGCAAAGAAGGGACTTAAATAAAAAGGAAAAATACGAATTGTCAATACAGCTCATATCTGATATGATGTATTTTCTATTATGCCTACAGAAACTGCCAAAAAACAGCTTATTTCACGCCCTCCTGTGGTTGTCGTCATGGGTCACATTGACCATGGCAAATCT
>JBAWXC010000076.1:0-2720 GCA_037144235.1 Candidatus Tayloriibacteriota bacterium
GCTCGTTTGCACATACTCGATGTTATCGAAAAGGCAATCTCAAAACCTCGTGAAAAGATTTCTCCACATGCTCCTGAAATCATCGTCATGAAAATCAAACCTGATCAGATCGGTCTGATCATCGGTTCTGGAGGAAAAACGATCAATGAAATACGCGATACCACCAAAGTCGAAGATATCACTATCGAAGATGATGGTTCTATCTTCATTACAGGCAAGAATGAAACCGCACAAAAGGCAAAAGATATTATCTATGGTATGACTCGCGAATATAAACCAGGTGAACAATTTGAAGGTACGGTCACACGTCTTATGGACTTTGGTGTATTCGTCAAAATAGGTCCGACCGCTGAAGGTATGGTGCACGTCTCAGAAATGGCTTCATTCCGAGTCGAAAGACCTGAAACATATGTCAAAGAAGGGGACAAAGTGCCTGTCTCTGTAAAGGAAGTCGATGAAAAGGGTAGAATCAATCTTTCTATCAAGACAGTCAACCCAAACTTCTTCACCAAGAAAGATGAGCTTCCACGTCCACCTCGAACAGATTTCAAGAAGCGTTACTAACAATGACCAATTGAGTTGTCTGCGCTATAATAAAGTGAATGGATGACACTCAAGATACACAAAACGAACCTCAAGTAGATTCTATGGAACAGACAGTTCCGGAAGAACAGGAAACCAAATCTCCTGGGGTATTAGAAATATCCGAAGATTCTGTACTTCCTGCTTCATCGATATATGTACAACCCAAGACAGAGCACGTCATACCCCCTACTCCTCCTCGACCCATCAAGAACAGTCCTTCAAACCCACTTACCAAGACCATATCATCAGAATTTTCCAATGTTATAAACGTTATTCCTCCACAGAAAAATACTCTACAATCTGAACTCAATCCTACAACCTCTCCTCAATCACAAAACAAAACTCCAGGTCTCAAACAAATTCGCACCTATGAAAGTGATGTAGCTGACGTTTTGTCACACACCAAAATGTCTGCAGCTTCTATCGCTATTGCAGAAAATAAAAAAAATACTGGATCACAACAGATCGGTGAGGCGCCCAAGACACATTCCATCCTCAAATTACTTATTATTCTCATAAGTCTGACACTCATTGGTGGTGGCATATTCGGAGCATATTATTTCTTTATGCTGAGTCCTCTGGCCAATAGCACTGTTCCTGTGAATACATCTCCCAAAGCTACGAGTTTAATACCGAGTGATTCACAAGCATCTATCCATATAGATGGTCTCAATCAAAAACAAATCCTCTCTCTCATTCGCACTGAAACAAACAAGCCGATGTCAGAGAATACTATCAAGGAAATCATTCCTGTGCAGACACAAAACGCTATCACTTCTCGTATTTCCGCACTCGATGTACTCACACATCTAGACATTAATGCTCCTGACATGCTCGTACGAACCCTCACTCCTTCATGGATGCTCGGTGTCTACAATAATAATGCCAATGAAAAAGATGTATTCGTCGTCGTAACCACGAACTTTTTCCAGAATGCATTTGCAGGAATGTTGGCATGGGAACATGTCATGGCTGATGACTTGAAACCCTATCTCGTCGCTCCATCACAAGACACGACTTCTACTTCAGCAACAACTACCGCTCAGAGCATAGATCCGCTCGCGAACCTAGATTCAATCTTGCCACAAACATTATCTGCATCTTCTTCTACTGCATCTACCACCCCAAAGAATACAACTACTCTATCTACCACAAAAAAGGGAGCAACTCTATCAGATGTGATCACAACATCTTCCACAACCCAAAATGCCTCATCGACTTCAACAACTACAGAAGATGCATTTACACCACCTCCAAGCACTGCCTACATCACCATTCGAGGTAACTTCGAAGATAGAATTGTCAAAAACAAAGATGTTCGTGAATTCAAAACATCTGACGGCACTGTTTTGTTCCTCTATTCATTCCTCGATAATACACGGCTCATTGTTACTGGCAGTGAAGCCACATTAACCGAGGTTCTCACGCGTCTTGAAAAGCAGTCTTTTATGCGCTAGAATGGTGGCATGAATAAAAAGGAGACCGAACAATTCAAGAAGAAACTCGTTGCAGAAAAGGCTGAACTCGAAGCCGAACTCGCTTCTATTGGTCAAAGAAACCCCAACAACGCCAATGTTTGGGAGGCAAATACCGGTGGCATGGAAGTAGACGCTGCTGACGAAAATGAAGTGGCTGACAAGCTCGAAGAATACGAAGGTAACGCCGCTATCGTCACTCAGCTTGAAAACCAACTTATAGAAGTAGACGCTGCGCTTGTTCGTATCGAAAAGGGTACCTACGGCCTCTGTGAAAAGTGTGGCAAACCTATCGAAAAGGCTCGCCTCGAAGCAAGTCCTTCTGCTCGCAACTCAATTAAGCACAAACACTAAAATTCAGTTGAATTTTATCCAAAATTCATCAGGATTTTATTCTACTCTGATACGATTCTTACATGGGAATCGCACAGTCATATACCGCACAACTCAATGGACTTGAAACAGAAATCATTACTGTTGAAGTAGACATCTCGAATGGTCTACATGCTTTTTCAGTAGTCGGTATGGGAGATCGCTCAGTCACCGAAGCAAAAGATCGCATATCAGCCGCCATCAAAAATAGCGAGTACACTTCACCCAAACAGAAAAAGCAAAAGGTTGTTATATCGCTTGCACCTGCAGATATTCGTAAAGAGGGTG
>JBAWXC010000077.1:0-2657 GCA_037144235.1 Candidatus Tayloriibacteriota bacterium
AGACGGTAAGGTTTATCCAGTATTCAACGTTGAAATCTCAAGTGCTTCACACCCATTCTATACGAACCAGGAAAAGACTATCGACACTGCTGGTCGCGTCGAAAAGTTCAAGAATCGTCTCTCAAAGGCAAAAAAGTAGCACGATGCGAATAACACAAAGCATGCGAATGACGCGAATAGGTCGCATCATCGCATGATTTTTGTTGGTATTTGGTAAGGTTATGTATTACTATTAGTCTGTTGCGCGTATTCGCGTCATTCGCATGCATTCGTAATTGGCATCGCATTTATGGACCTCGAACTCTACAAAAACAATCCAAAAACATCATTCATGGCGGGTATGTACGAAAAGCTTTCTCGTGAAGAAGCTGAGGTGCGTGCGATGGCTGATGCAGATCCTTCATTCAAGGAAATGGCTGAACATGAAATAGCTTCTATTACTGAACAAAAAAAGTCTCTCGAAACTGAGATGACTTCTATTGCCGCATCAGACCAAGTCGAAGATGAAAAGCCTCGCGAAATGATTATGGAAATCCGTGCCGGTGCTGGTGGTGATGAAGCTGCACTCTTTGCTGCAGAGCTTTTTGATATGTACAAACGCTACGCCGAGATCAAGGGTTGGAAGACCAAGATTATTGATGAATCAAAAAACGACCTCGGTGGTTACAAAGAAGTATCATTTGAAATCAAAGACAAGAATGCTTTTGAAAATCTCCGCTGGGAAACAGGTGTGCATCGTGTTCAGCGTGTTCCAGAAACAGAAAAGATGGGACGTGTGCATACGTCCACAGTGACGGTCGCTATCATGCCGATTCGCAAGAAATCAAAATACGTCCTCAATATGGCAGATGTGGACATGGAATTTTCTCGTGCCGGTGGTAAAGGAGGTCAGAACGTCAACAAAGTTGAATCAGCGGTGCGCCTCATCCACAAGCCGACAGGTATCGATGTACGTGCCACATCTGAACGCAGTCAGGGTGCAAACCGTGAAGTTGCACTTTCTATCCTCACCGCCAAGCTCGCTGCCATGGAAGAAGAAAAAGAAGCACAAAAGTTTGCTGCCAACCGCAAAGGTCAAATCGGTACCGGTAGTCGCTCCGAAAAAATCCGTACCTACAATTTTCCTCAAGATCGTGTGACTGATCACCGTATCAAACAATCATGGCACAATCTTCCTGCTATTCTTGCAGGTAAGTTTGATCCTATCACCGAAGCTCTCAAAGAATTCGAAAAGAGTGGAGGAGAGAGTGCGGGGGATGCAAGTGATGATGAGGAGTAGTTTAGTGTGCCACCGACAGGAATTGAACCTGTATCTAGGGCTTAGGAGTCCCTTGTTCTATCCGTTGAACTACGGCAGCGTTGAATTGTTCTTTTACGTGTGAAATGAGACTCATCAGTAGTTTAAAGTATGGTGCGCTTTTTGCAACTCGTACACGACACATTCCGTATTTTAGTTTACCAATTTTATTTCCTTGAATAATATCATTGCATTGGATCATGCTTTTTTCAATTGATAGAAAATTACTCCAAAATTCTAGAGCGTATTCTTTGTTGATTGTATTATACAATCGTAAATTTATTTTTATTTTTTCTTTGGGTACACCAAGATCGTACAGGCATTCAATAAATACTTTGATTAGTCCTGGATCAGAATTAATCATACTTAGTTCTCTTTTATTTCCTTCACCCCAATATAATGCCAGTAGAATACATAATCTTTGTTCTCTAGAAATAGATCCGCCTAATATACGTCTAGCTTCAATTTGAGATTGTCTCCATTCACCATTCGCTTTATTACTGGTTCCGCCCTGTTTCCTTCTTAATATAGATGCATATTCAGGTAAGACTTGTACTCCATTGATATGTTTAAAAACCGAAGAGTTACCTCTTTTGGTGATATTCCGTATTTCCGTAAGACTGTGACCAGTTTTTCTCAGAAAAATAATATCATCTATTTCTTTTTTGGTGATAGGTTTTCCATTCATACAATCTTAATCTTAAAAGATGTACTGATATATCTCAATAGCCATAGATCATGACGCGTGTATTAATTATTTGATGTTACATCTTGATTCGAGTAATGTTTTGCAGGACACAACGTTTTCTGGTAGACTCTTCCCATGACCCCAGAAGAGAGATCTTTACTCGAAAGAACGTATAAAATTGCTGAAGAAAATAATACAATTCTTCGTTCTATTCGTCGTTCAAATCGTTTTTCTTTGGTCTTACGAATAGGGTATTGGGTACTCATACTTGCGCTCAGTTATGGTGCATACTACGCGATCCAACCTTACGTCAATCAGTTGTTTGATTTGTATTCGCAAGTTCAAGCAGATGCAAGTACTGCCCATTCAACAATCAATTCACTCAATTCGTTGAAAGGTTTACTATCGCCAAGGTAGCTCAGTTGGTAGAGCATTCCCCTGAAGAGGGAAGGGTCGCCGGTTCGACCCCGGTCCTTGGCACCACACCAGAATTAAAAATACTCCAATTATTGGAGTATTTTTAATTCTGGTGTGGTGCCTTGGCGCATAACACATAAAATGACTCCACTGAGCCATATTATAGGTATTTAATCCATGAATAAAGCATACTAGAGGGGTGAAATAAGCAACATCATATCTGACACTTTTGAAACTCTTTGAGTTTTTCTCTTG
>JBAWXC010000078.1:0-2652 GCA_037144235.1 Candidatus Tayloriibacteriota bacterium
GCTAAGGGGTCAGGCTTTAATCGGCCTCGGGAGTTCGAATCTCCCCGTCTCCGCATTGACAACTTAGTATCGGTGTGTCCTTATTGCTCTAGAGCAAAGTGCGACCTACATGCCTTACTCAGTTTCCAAAACAACACCGTAATAACGGTGTTGTTTTGTATTTGTATAATTATGAAATGAATCTTGATACTGCGGTCAAAACAATTAATTCACTTCTAGAAAAAGAACAACCTAAAACATTTAGTAGTTCGTGGATCTCTGCTCACTCTCCCTCTGTATACCAGTTCATCCGTACAAACTTTAGAACCGAAAATAATCACGTGGATTGGGATAGGTTCACATACGGACTTGAGAGAAAATATCTCAAACGCTGGACTCATTACAAACGCAAACCTGCTAAGTCATACGAGAATCAAGTTGAAGTGGATCTCATACTCGCTAAATATCAAGACAAAATATATACGTTCGTCGCACCTATAGATGATACGGATCGAGAAATCCGTAATCGTATAATTATTGCTTTTGTCCGTATCGCACAAAAAGGAAACGCTCTTGCTCAGCAAGAGTTGGTTAAATGGATGAGGTACGTTGTCGATGATTGGGTTGAAAGATATTACCCCTTATTCAAATGGAAAGGATATGGAGAAGATATAGATGAGAAAATACGTGGTTGTATTCGTGGATACAAATACACAGGCTCATTTGTCGGCTACCTATTCAAAACACTTCAATATTCAGCACGTGGTATGAGATCACTCCAAGCGTGGTCGCTTGATGATCCTGTCGGAGAAGATGGTGCAACGAAGGTTGATTTTGTAACACAAGATATGGAGACTGGAGAGGTTAAATTGTTTGGAAAATAATTCAAAAAAATAAAAGATTTCGTGCTCTAAAAATGCTAAAATGCAAAATAGAGTGGTTTTTTACCACTCTATTAATTATGTCACGTTGCATCTACTGCCTTAAAGACGACACACAAACTCTTTTCACAAAAAGAGAGCATGTTATTCCTGCATCGCTTGGAAGCTTTGCACCATTAAATCCGACAATTATTGCCACTGACGGCCTTGTCTGTAGCAACTGTAACGAGAAGGTCTTTGGTCCACTTGAGACAAACTTCATCGAAGATTCGTTGGAAGGTGTCTATGCACAAAGGCTTAACCTTCAGGGAAGAAACAGTGTGATTATGCGGGACAAAAATTTTAAGATTGATAGACTAGCAGGACTCGGCGACAAGTTTTTCGACCAGATGTTCTTCTTTCTTGAAGTGAAGGGTGGCAAGGTTGTGCCTATTCTGAAAGATCAAATTAAACTCAAGAGATTTCAAGGAGGCTCTCGGGTGTTCCTACCAGAAGCTTTGCGAGAGATAAAAAAGGACTCGTCAGTTTTCAAGAAAATTTCAGCTGATATGCAAAAATTAGATCGGAAAGATATGGCAGTATTCGCAGAAACGATTGAGAAGAAAGATAAGATCGTCGCATTACTACATGAGTTCGGAGTGCCTTACAAAGAAAAAGAATCCAAGGAACGAAAGTTTGAAACGGGAGAAAAGTTTATGCTCGATGAAGATTACACCTGCACGATTAATCACGATATTGGCAGGGTGCTAGCAAAAATTGCATTTAATTACTTTGCATACTGTGCTTTGCAAGATAATCAGACTGAAGTACTTTATAGCCCACACTTCGATTCCATACGCAATTTCGCCTATGTCGACAAAGGAGTGCTTCGTCAAATCATACCTTCAATATCGGAGGAGCCTATTCTCCATGAAGAAAAGATTCGCAATCAACGGTTGCATGCCCATGTTATAAATTTCCTACCTGAAAATGGTTCTATCGTTGTTAGAATGACCTTCTTTGGAAGGCCTGCCATATATAAGGTTGTCCTAGGGACATTGCCTCCAGGGTTGAATCATGATCATTTTGGATGTGGTCATGCTTTTGATCCTTTTAGTCACCAGATTGTACAATTATCCCAACAACTTCCATTACCAAAAACTGAAGATCAAATTAAAGCATCTTTCGGATTGTTCAAAAGATATATCGTACCTAAATAAATCTATCTATGACCAATTCAAACTTATCACTTACAAATAAAATATGGTTCTCGCCAGTCAATGTTATTTACCATTTCAAAAAACTAGAATCGGAAGGTAAAATCGCTCCTGGCAAGAAACACTACAGAAAATGTTGCGAGGCATTCATCGCTGCAATTTCGCTTGTCGGTGTAATCAAAATGCTCGGTAGAGAATTTTGGATGCAGATCGTCGATGACAGTGAAGGCAGTCCCGATGTAAAGACGGGTTGCTACGAAAAGAAAATCAGGGACAATGATTTTGCTATCGTTGATGTAGAAGTAGTCACTTACGATATGAATTCATCTGAGAATCTCGTAGATTTTCTACTACGCACAAAGCTCTCTGACACCAAGGGCTACGATAATCTAACAACCATTCTGTGTCACATAAATAAGATCACCAATGTCCCTGAAGTTCAGGAATTGAATCGCCAACTACTTGCAAAGAATCCAAAAATCAAATCCCCTGTAGTCATCATCGGCAAAGCTGATCCCGTAAAGGAAATCTATCGTATGGTTCAAATCTATCCTACTGTTGACCTCGATACCACCTTCGATGTTATGGCTGAATGC
>JBAWXC010000079.1:0-2575 GCA_037144235.1 Candidatus Tayloriibacteriota bacterium
TGCCACAAAAAAGTTCGATGCCACCAAGAAGCTCTCACCAGAACAGTTGGACATCGTTCTCGAATCTCTTCGTTTATCAGCTTCGTCATATGGACTTCAGCCATGGAAGTTTATTGTGGTGACCAATCCAGAGATTCGTGCCAAGCTCCGTGCATCCGCATGGAATCAGACACAAGTGACTGATGCATCACATTTGATTGTGCTTGCAGTACAAAAGAATGTTGACGCTGCATACGTCGATCGTTTTGTTTCTTCAGTTGCAGAAACACGTCATATGCCAGTTGATGCCTTGAAAGGATATGCTGACATGATGAAGGGTGCCATCTCATCTCGTACACCTGAAAGTGTCAAAGAATGGTCATCTCGCCAGGTGTATGTTGCTCTCGGTACCGCTCTCACTGCAGCTGCAGTATCAGGTATTGATGCATGTCCAATGGAAGGTTTTGACACAGCTGCATTTGATGAGATTCTCGGTCTCGCAAAGCTCGGTCTTGAATCACGCGTACTCATGCCTGTCGGATTCCGCGCTTCTGATGATGATATGGCCAAGGCTGCCAAGGTTCGTCTTGCTCGAAAAGATGTTGTTATTGAAGTGAAATAGTATATACGTTCGCTTGTATATCATATGCCAAACATACCGCTCTACAGGCGGTATGTTTTTGTTATGTCTATCCGTAGGTTTGTTTGACATCACTATTATTTATAGTGTACGATTATATCGAAAAGGAGGTGAACACACATGATAAAACCATTTCCTGTCCGTGATGACCAATTCAAAGTGTCCTCATGGTCAAAAAACAACCCCAAGACATGCGTTGCTGTGGCAATTGCACCACAAGGTGTTGCGATTCGGAACTCAAATGATCCAAAACGGGCGACGGTCTTCTTTAGCCGCAAAGAGTGGCAAGCGTTCTTGAAGGGCGCAAAAGGAGGCGAGTTTGATTCCTGATCGGATCGGTTACGCGACGACCGGCCTTTCAATAAATGAAGAGGCTGGTCGTTTTAATAAAAAACTATGATTAAAAAATTTTATATTATTCCAGGTTGGGGAGAGACATGTCGTCGTAGGCAGTATCAATCTTTGGCGAAAAGTATTCAGAGAAAAGGATACGAGGTTGTCTTCAAAAATATTGATTGGAGTAAAACACTATCAAAGCAACTTTTTGCAGTTGAAAAAGATTCGATTGTTTTTGGTTTTTCGATGGGAGCAATATTGGCAAAACTTATTACTCAATCATGTGAGTGTGAACATCTTATTCTTGCTTCTATGACCCCTCTTGTTTACTTTAAAGGAGGGAAAAAAGAGAAATTGCTTATAGACGCAATTGGTAAAAAAGCAGTATTCGATATTAAGAAACACCTAAAAACAGAGAATAGGGCAAGAAATCGTACTATATTCTATGGTGATAAAGAAGGTATCTCTTTGGGTGGGGCAGATGTGTTAGTAAAAAACACAGAACATGAGATAAGCCCTAATTATATAAAAGAAATCTTGAAGGTAATCTAGATATACCTTGTTGAATGATATGGATGGTATATAATATACGCATGGATATGCAATTCGATACAGGATCCAATTATCAAGGACGAAGTAGTTCTGCACAGAGCGATTCAGCGATGGTCAATTTTTTGATCAACAAAGGTATCGCAAAGACCGAGGGTCAGGCAAACGCTATTTTGATCGCCTTCATCATACTTGGATTTGGTATAACTATATATACGATTTTCTTCCGATAATATCCTCTTTGTGAGGGTATTATTGAAAATGAGTGCCTGATGTGGTATAGTTTTTCCTCATGCAGAAAAAACAACATACTCGTTCTTCTAGTCATTCAGACAAGAAACATACGCCACATACGAATACATCTACTCCCAAAAAGACATCAATCACAGGTGTTATTTCGACTACTCAAAAAGGTGCAGGATATATCGACAATGCTGATCCAAAGAAAGATTCTATATATATAGAGCAAGGTACACTCAATACTGCTTTGAATGGTGATACCGTGGAGGTTTCAGTTTCAAAGAAAGCTATACGTGGTGTTACGCAAGAAGTTGGTGTGGTCACCAAGATTATTTCTCGTGCCAAAGAGACATTTGTGGGTACGGTTGAAGTTGGAAAAGAATATTATACGATTGTTCCTGATGATCGAAAAATGTACGTAAGTATCGTCATTTCTATCAAAGAAGGCGACAAACTTCATACAGATGAAAAAGTATTAGTTCGCATGCTTCCATGGACTGATGCAACGAAGAATCCTACAGGAAAACTCATTCGTGTACTCGGTAAAAAGGGTGTGAATGATGTTGAAATGGAATCAATTGTTCTTGAAAAAGGATTTGAAGTTGGTTTTCCTCATGCAGTAGAACAAGAGGCAGAAGAAATAGAAAAGAATAAAGTTATTTCTGCAGACGAAATTTCGAAACGTCGCGATATGCGTACGACAGAGACGTTCACGATTGACCCATTTGATGCTAAAGATTTTGACGATGCGATTTCATTCAAGGTATTGCCTGATGATCTCTATGAAATAGGTGTTCATATTGCTGATGTATCTCACTATGTTCGTCTGGG
>JBAWXC010000080.1:0-2545 GCA_037144235.1 Candidatus Tayloriibacteriota bacterium
GTACCACTCCTTGCTCAACGCGTTCCTTGAATGTTGAACGAAGTGGTGTGATCGTGCGGATAATATATTCTTTGTCATGTTGACGATGTGGTCCGAGAAGACGATCGATAATACGCTTGTCATTGGTGAGAATGACGAGACCATCTGCATTGGTGTCGAGGTTTCCTACAGCGAATACGCCACGAAGTGAGATAGATTGAGCAATACTTTTTGTACCTTTGCGAGTCTCATCAGTAGAAACGCCACGAGGTTTGTTGTATGCATAATAGACGTATTCTTCTGGTTTCTTGTGATGTTTTACTTCAACAGCGTCAGTTTCTTCTACTTTGTCGCCGAGCTGAGCAAAACGGCCATTGATGGTGAGACGACGCTTGGCAATCATGTCGTCAGCACCACGACGAGTGGTGTATCCCTTGAATGCGAGATATTTGTTGATGCGCATAGGGAATGCATTTGGATCTTTCTTGGGAATAGGGGAAGGGCCAGCTACTTTTGCAGGGATGATCTTTTTTGGCGTAGAAGTGTGTGCGTGGGATGTCTTTTGAATAGGGGTATTTCTCTGATCCCTTGAATATGGACGTGCACCAAAAGGCTTGCCGTTATTTCTATTCGAATATGATTTTGGAGTGAATTTCTTCATGGGAAGACTCTATCATTATCACAACATAATAGCAAACTGAAAGTGAGGTATTGTCAATTATTTATTCAGGTGCAACCTAGATAATTCACATACAAAAAACCACCCAATCTTTCGAAGGGTGGTTTTTGTATGTGAAGTTTTTATTTCTTTTTTGGTCCTACTTTGTGATTGACTACATTCGCTTTCATCTTTGTCATATCAACAATATGAACTCCAAGCGCAGTGACAGTGTTGGTTGCCTTGTCGAGTGTACCTGTCACCGAGACAAATGATCCGACCGTAATATCTGTAAGTGAATCGAGTTTACCATCTTTCATATAAACTGTTCCGTCAGTCGTATTGACTGTATAGGTTGTTGTGGCTATTGAAGAAGGGGTGAAGTGTGGTTGTATCTTGGAATGTGTATTTGGGGTTGTCGATGCGTGTGCATTCTTGATCATGCGTGACATAGACATTGTAGAAGTAGCAAATCCCTGACGACTCAGGGTGAAACTGTTACCATTGATCGCTGTGACGATACCACTAATTGCTTGGGTACTTGTTCCTGTAAATTGTGGAGAAGCATTTTTTCTCTGACTCTTTTTGAATAATGTAAGTGTTGATGATGCAATTCTATTTCTTCCAAGAAATGGACGTTCGATAGTTGATGATGCAGTTGAACTTCCGGTAACAGGTTGTGAATCAGTTGCTGCGAATGTAACACCACTCAAGGTGAGTGATCCTACGATCGCCATACTCGCAATAAATCGTGTTCGTTTATATGTTTTCATGATTGGATATATTATGTTTTGTAAGAAATAGTTCAATCTGTTGATTGATACTTCTTATACGTATAAGTATATCATAGTGGTGCATATCAACATCTTGTACACGGTCTTATTCACGAAATAGATAGGTTATATATGCATACATAGTGTAGAATCTTGTTATGACACAGACAGAGGCACTCGATATACTCAAAATGGGCAGAAATGTCTTCATCACCGGACCAGCAGGTTCGGGAAAGACGTACGTCATAAATAAATACATAGATTATTTGAAGGAACACGGTGTTCCGATTGGTATTACTGCATCGACAGGTATTGCGGCTACTCATATGGGAGGAGTGACAATTCATTCATGGTCAGGAATGGGTATCAAAAATGATATGTCAGATCATGATCTGGAATCTCTTGCTCAAAATAGTCAAAAGGCACGACGTATCAAAGAAGCGCAGGTACTTATTATTGATGAGGTCTCGATGTTGCATGCCGAACAGTTAGACATGGTCGATGCCATTTGTCGACGTTTTTTGATCAAACACAAGCCTTTCGGTGGCTTGCAGGTCGTCTCATAGAAGGGGTTTTCATTTGGGACTCATGTTATGTGGTATAAGACTCTTTCTTGTGAGTCCGCATATTTTTTGATATCATGTTACTATTAATAATAGTAAGAAATTTATGTTAATGAAAAAAAAGCGTACCCATTATATTTTTAAAGTCCTCCCTCTATTGTTATTAGCATTATTTAGTTTTGGTTTTTTTGTGTCGCACATCGAGGCGGCATCACTTTCTCATAATCTCAGCCTTGGTATAGTTGACGCTGAAGTTAAAGTACTTCAACAACAACTGAATGCAGCCGGTTTTATAATTGCTCAGACTGGTCCCGGTTCTCGGGGTCAAGAGACTAATGTATTTGGTCAGTCTACCAAGACGGCACTTGTTGCTTATCAAAAAAAACATCAAATTTCCCCATCCAACGGTTATTGTGGTCCAGCCACTCGGGCGCAACTTAATCTGCCAGTCGCTAAGCCAGTTACCGCACCAGTCGCTAAGCCAGTCGCTAAGCCAGTTACCGCACCAGTCGCTAAGCCAGTCGCTAAGCCAGTCGCTAAGCCAGTCGCTAAGCCAGTCGCTAAGCCAGTCG
>JBAWXC010000081.1:0-2290 GCA_037144235.1 Candidatus Tayloriibacteriota bacterium
CAGCACCTTGGCCGCCTGGTGTTAAGGTCTGACCTCGTCCAAATATCTTCTTGTAAAACTGTGCCACCTCTTTGGCTTTTTCTTGATTGCGACTCTTGAGAGACTGGGCTATTTCACCAGAAAATGATGGGGAGATAGCGATGAGACCCTCATTGTATTTTTCGAGAAGTTCACGATCAATACGTGGTTTGTAATAGAAACCTTCAAGGTGTGAGAGGGTTACGAGTTGGATGAGATTTTGATATCCTTTTTCATTCATGGCAAGAAGTACCAGACGGCTTCGACGATTGTCTATGCCAGCCTGTTGATCTCTGCGAGAACGAACAGCAACAAAGAAATCAACACCGATGATTGGCTTGATGCCTTTCTTACTACATGCTTTGTAAAACTCAATTGCTCCATACAGGTTGCCGTTATCAGTAAGTGCGAGAGCCTTCATGCCGAATGCATGAGCTTCGTCTACGAGATCGTCAATCTTTGGGAGTGCGGCCAAGAGAGAGTAGTGCGAATGGACGTGGAGGTGGGTAAAGCGGGACATAGGTTTAGTTTACAGTGAAAAGTGAAAAGTGAAAAGTGAAAAGTTTGTGTCGCACCTCATTTCATATTCCGTTATACTGTGGTAATGAAATACACCATCGGTATCGATGAGGTTGGACGTGGACCGATCGCGGGCCCGGTGGCCGTGGGTGCTTTTGTATTCTTGAAACCAGAAGCCAAGAAGCTATTTCGAGGCGTTAAAGAATCAAAACAGTTATCTGAAAAGCAACGAGAGATATGGTTCAAGATTATTCAAGAAGCGACAAGGGTAGGCCTCGTAGACTTTCACGTGACATTTCAGAGTGAAAAGATCATTGATACAAAAGGGTTGTCATATGCAATCAAAAAGGCATTGAGCACCTCATTGGATATGCTTGTTTCTAAAGCCAAGGCCTACCCTCGGCAATGTTTAGTCCTCCTTGATGGTAGCTTGAAAGCTCCTGCTGAATACATAAATCAAGAGACAATCATTAAAGGTGATGAAAAAGAGATGGTTATAGCATTAGCTTCAATATGTGCAAAAGTATTACGTGATAGGAAGATGAATATTCAAGCAAAGAAATATCCAAAATATGGATTTGATGTTCACAAAGGCTATGGGACGAAGAAACATTATCAGGCGATTAAGAAATACGGAATACTTTCAATTCATCGTGTAACGTGGTTGTAAATAAAAAATGGGGAACCGAGAAGATCGGTTCCCCATAGGGGCTCCTTACAAAACCCAGTTTGTAATCCTTATGCATGGGAATACACATTGCCGCTCCTGCATTACAAAGGGGTTTTGCCAGAGGTGTAGGATAGTACACAATGTCTGTAAAGTAAAATATGTTGTTGTGCCAATTAATGAACGACATTAGAACCGAATATAGGGAAGTGTATAAGTAAAGATGTTAGCGGTGTTAATTTAAGTCATGTATTTCGGGCTTGAATATGCTATAATTTTTATATGAAAAAAATAAGAGGTAGTGTATATGGTCCATCAATGTTTGCTAAAGCATCATGGCCTTTTGGTAGTATTCAAGTAGATAGTGACAAAATAATATTTAAGGGATTTCCATTTACAAATGAGGTAATTGATAAATCCTCAATAAAGAAGATAAGTAATTCTGTATTTTTTGGTGGACTCAGTTTTGATTATACAAAAGATGGTACAGATAAGAATATAAAATTTTCATCAATGTTTAATTCAGATCTAACTGATACGTTAGAAAAACTCGGTTATATTATTTCTTAATAACAGATTTGTAACTGGTGTGCCCGGGGTGGGAATCGAACCCACAACTCCTTACGAAGATAACATTTTAAGTGTTACGTGTTTACCAGTTTCACCACCCGGGCGGGTGTGTGTATTAAGTTTACAGTTAAAAGTGCAAAGTGAAAAGTTGATATGCGACAAACTTTTCATTCTTCAAGAATCGCCCGCGCCTCTCACTCGGCTACCCGCCTCGTTCGGGCTGGGCACCGCCTCGCGGTTTCGTGTGCGCCTACTCCGGCGTGATGTGCTCATCAGCTACACGAAACATCTGACCCAGTGGCGAACGTGCTCGTTCGTCCCGCGTTCGATTCTCGCACGCAAGCTTCGCTTGCTCTCGGACTACTAGTGTTTCGTGGAGGCCACGGCGAGAATCGAACTCGCGCATAGCTCTTTTGCAGAGAGCCGAATTACCACTTTTCTACGTGGCCGTAGAATATGAGTATATTACACGTTCTTTGATAAGTCGTCTATCTTCTGACGATTCTTCTCACCAAC
>JBAWXC010000082.1:0-2197 GCA_037144235.1 Candidatus Tayloriibacteriota bacterium
CTCAAAGCATCAGAAAAAATTCTCAAGAATCTCATCAACTACATGACCAAAGGTCCGGTAGTTGCGATGGTGTGGCAAGGTGCACATGCGGTTGAGATCGTACGCAAGATAACAGGAAGTACTGAGCCATTGAGTTCAGACGTTGGTACTATTCGTGGTGATTTTGTACTCGATTCATATCGCATGACTGATATGGACAATCGTTCAGTACGTAACCTTGTGCACGCATCTGGTTCAGTCAAAGAAGCGCACGATGAGATTGCTCACTGGTTCAAGGCGGAAGAGTTATATGAGTACAATTTGTTTATTGAGCAGATGACGTATGGTTCGGATCTGGGGGCAATTTTGGAAAATAGCTAGTAAACAAGGTTCTATTTACGGATTCAGTTCATTTCTATTTTTCTGTCAACTTTGCCTTGAAGTAAAAAAGGTGTCACAACTCAAAAAATACTTGTATCTCTTTTTGAGAGGAATATAATGTATACAGGCTGCAGGGGTAAAATCCTATACCTTATATTTTGGGAGATCAAATTCGTTGCCACCTTGGTGGTCAATGTGAGATCACCCACCTGGGTTTCCAGGTTAAGTTACTCTTGCAACCAATAAAGGATATCTATCTCAAAGGATAGGTATTTTTTATTTGATGCATATAGTCTATGTTACCCACCTGCACACACCCACTGTATCGTTCCGAGGACTTGTTTGAGCGAGCTACAATTGTTAATTATTTTGACTGGCGACCCTCGCTCCGCAGAAAGTCAAAATAATTTACAATTGTGCGAAGCGAGTTCCGCAGGGGCGATACAGTGGGTGTGTGCAGGTGAGTATCTTTGGTTCTTTTCTGTTTACTAGCGTATAATAGTCCCATGAAATCATACATTCCTGCACTTATCGTATTGGTGATTGTCTTGTGCGCACATCTCGCTGGATTGCATGGTTTTTATTATACGATCCCTCAGTACGACATATTCATGCACATCATCGGAGGTATTGGCATCGCTTTTTTCTTGCACGGCTTGGTTATTTCATCAAGTCCACGACACGAGACATCAGACAAGATCATTTTCGCAGTGTTTATTGTCGGAGTAGCGTGGGAATTATTCGAGGCATATTACAATATTGCCGGTGCGCCAGTTGGGACCAAGGCATATTACATAGATACAATCAAAGATTTATGTGACGATGTGATCGGAGCAGTAATCGCCACATATATTATTTTTAGAAAATAGAGTCATTCACGTATCAATTAAAACAATATGAATAACATTACTTTTTGTACAGGAGTTGGTACGGTGACAGGGGCGAACTTTCTTCTCAAGACTGAGACAGGAAGCAAGATTTTGATTGATTGTGGAATGGTCCAAGGGGAACAGACTGCTTCAGAACTCAATCATGAACCATTTCACTATGATATAAGCACGGTCTCTGCATTGATCATTACTCATGCACATCTAGATCACGTCGGACGTATTGCAAAGCTTGTCAAAGATGGCTATTCAGGACCTATCTATTCAACTCCGCAAACGAGAGAGCTTGCAGAGATTGTGATGAAAGACGCTGTCAATATTATTGCAGCAGAAGCGACTCAAGAGGGTACAGATCCTCTATATGACTTGAATGATGTTATGCGCGCATTACCTCTCTGGAAAACGATTCCGTATCACACAGACTACAAGATCACGGATGATGTATCCGTCTTTCTCAAAGATGCAGGTCATATTCTCGGCTCATCAATGATTCAAGTAACTGTTGCTGGTACAGAGAAGATATTGTTTACGGGAGATTTAGGTAATTCTCCGGCACCACTTTTGCGTGATACTGAGCCAGTAGGAGATGTTGATTGTATGGTCATGGAAAGTGTCTATGGTGACCGTAATCACGAAGATCGTGATCAGCGCACAGATGAACTCATGAGAGTGATCAAAGATACTATTGCCAAGAATGGCACGCTCGTTATTCCTGCCTTTTCTATCGATCGTACACAAGTGTTACTCTATGAGCTCAACAATATGGTGGAACAAAAAAAGATCCCATCAATTCCGGTGTTCGTGGATTCACCGATGGCCATCAATGCCACACAAATATATCGAAATAGTACTGAACTTTTCAACGATGCAGTTCAAGAGCAGATCAAGCGTGGTGATGACGTATTCTCATTTAAGAATCTTGAATACACCATGTCGCGTAATGAAGCTTC
>JBAWXC010000083.1:0-2144 GCA_037144235.1 Candidatus Tayloriibacteriota bacterium
GCACCATACCAGATAGAGATAGCAATAATAATGGCTCCGATAATAGCAATTACCGTGACCACATGATTGTGTGGACGCTCGGTGTGCATTGGGGGAGGAGTCTTGTGTTGTGAATCAAGAGTGTATGTATTAATCATGAAATAATTATACCACGTTTTATATTCAAGCTAGTGGTGCGAAGCTGTGGAGAAGTAGGGTACAATATGGATATGGCAAAGTCTGCAAAACTCAAAGAAAAGCAAAAGAAGCTCATATTGCTTGATGCGCACGCTATTTTGCATCGCGCATATCATGCATTACCTGATTTTGCGACTGCGAAAGGTGAACCGACAGGTGCACTGTACGGACTCTCCACAATGCTCCTCAAGATTATTGAAGATCTCGAACCCGATTATGTTGTTGCGTGTTACGACCTTAAAGGACCGACATATCGACATGAATTGTACAAAGAATACAAAGCAGGCAGAAAAGCTGTCGAGGATGATCTTATTGCTCAGATGAATCGATCACGGGATATTTTCACTGCGCTCAGTATACCTATATATGACAAGCAAGGATTTGAAGCTGACGATATGTTGGGGACTATCGTTGAACAACTCAAACCCAAGAGATCAGATATTCAAGTCATCATTGCATCGGGTGATATGGATACATTGCAACTTGTCAGTGGAAAAGATGTGCAAGTCTATACCTTGAAGAAGGGAATCAAAGATACCATCATGTATGACGAAGAAGGAGTGAAGACTCGTTTTGGTTTCGGACCAGAACTCATTCCTGATTACAAAGGACTTCGTGGTGATCCATCAGACAACATCATCGGCGTGAAGGGAATCGGTGAAAAGACAGCGACTATACTCATCACTACATTTGGCACAATCGAACATATGTATGAAGTGTTGGAAGACACAAAACACAATGGTGAAGAGCAGTTTTTGAAGGCAGGAATTACTCCACGCATCATCCAGTTGCTCAAAGATAATAAAGAAGAAGCAGAGTTCAGTAAAATGCTCGCTACGATTCGTCGTGATGCACCGATAGAGTTTGTGGTGCCCGACAAGACATTCAAGGAATATATTGATATCAAAAAAGTCAGTCAATTGTGGACCGAACTCGAATTCCGAACATTGACGCAGCGATTGAAGGCAGTGCTCGGTGGTGGTATTTCCGAAGTTCCTAGGTCCGACCTTGGTAGCCTTGCTCGAAGGTCGGACCTCAGGAACGGCGGGGTTGGATCTGAAGAGGAATCTGATACATCAAAAAATATATCTTCAAAACAAGATCAATCCGCACTATTTCCAATCATTCCTCCAGAGGATTTCCAGAAGACAGCTTTGGCATTGTGGCTCATCAATTCCAATCTCACCAGTCCAACACTCGAGGATATGCTCGCCTTTGCAGATACTGATGTATATGAAGATGCAAAAAGAACTATCTTTGTAGAACTTGAAAAAAGAAATCTCAAAAAAGTATATGAGACTATAGAGCTTCCACTCATTCCTATTATCACACGTATGGAGGAAAGAGGTGTCAAAATAGATAGGGCATTCCTCGCTCATTTGGCCAAGACATATCACACAGAATTATCTTCACTCGAAAAGAAGATTCATGAATTGGCAGGAATGGAGTTTAATATTGCCTCACCAAAACAGCTAGGTGAAGTGCTGTTCGACAAACTTGGTCTCGTCGGCAAGAATATGAAAAAGACCGGAAGTGGTGCACGTTCGACACGTGAATCAGAGTTGGAAAAATTGCGTGACCTACATCCTATCGTTCCGCTTATCTTTGAACACCGTGAATTGTCCAAACTTCTCGGTACATATATCGATGCGATCCCACCACTTCTCGATACTAATGATCGTTTGCATACACATTTCATTCAGACAGGTACAACGACAGGTCGTATGGCTTCACAGGATCCAAATATTCAAAATATTCCGATCAAATCCGAACTCGGTCGAGCAATCCGTACAGCATTCATTGCAGAAAAAGGATTCAAACTCGTTGCACTCGATTATTCTCAGATGGAATTGCGTATTGCAGCATTTCTTTCTGATGACAAAAAACTTATAGATATTTTCAAGAAAGGGGAAGATGTACACACTTCAGTTGCTTCGGTCGTATTCAAGGTGCCAGCAGACAAAGTG
>JBAWXC010000084.1:0-2087 GCA_037144235.1 Candidatus Tayloriibacteriota bacterium
CAGACTAGTCGAAAAAACATATTGTGGCAAAAAACATATCAAAAATATTGCAGTCATGAAAAAACATTTCAAGGCGTACGTGAATGGCTGGGATAATGCCAAAGAATTGCGTGCACAACTCATGGAAACGAATTCATATAAAGAAGTTCATCAGGTGGTTAAAGCGTATTTAAAAACTAAAAAAGCTACGACTTTGCACTTTTAACTTTTCACTGTAAACTATTCATATGCCCGTTTTATACCGCACCTATAGACCTTCTTCATGGAGTGAAGTTATCGGCCAAGATCATATCGTGGATGTATTGAAACAGAGCATCAAGCTCGGTCATATTTCTCATGCGTATCTTTTTTCAGGAAGTCGTGGCACAGGTAAGACCAGTGTGGCACGTATTCTTGCAACCGCACTCAAAACAGCCACAGAAGATATATATGAGATAGATGCAGCATCCAATCGTGGTATTGATGATATTCGTGAATTGCGTGAGCACGTCTCCGTCAATCCATTTTCTTCACCATACAAAGTATATAGTATCGATGAGGTCCACATGCTCTCCAAAGATGCCTGGAATGCACTCTTGAAGACCCTCGAAGAGCCTCCCAAACACGTTATTTTCATCCTAGCGACAACAGAACTCGACAAGGTGCCAGATACTATCATTTCACGTTGTCAGACCTTCTCATTCAAGAAACCTTCACGCGAAATACTCCGTAAACAGATCTCATCCATTGCTTCAAAAGAAGGATATACCCTCGATGCAGGTGCTTCAGATGTCATCGCACTTCTCGGTGACGGCTCATATCGTGATGCGCTCGGTATTCTCGAAAAAGTCATCTCTTCGTCCAAGGATTCAAAGCTCAATCGCGCAGATGTGGAAGCAATCACCGGAGCTCCACGAGCGACATTGGTCAACTCATTCCTGGAGCATATCATTGCCAAGAATACAGACGGAGCACTCAAGGTTCTCGGTGAAGTCGAACAATCAGGAATATCCATGAATATTTTCTCGGTTCTGATGCTAGAAAAAGCTCGATTCATTTTGCTCCTTCAACATTCCGCGAGTTCAAAAGCTTTGGTCAAAGAGAGAGTGTCGGAAGATGATTTTGTCTTTATTGAAGCTCAAGCACATAAAAAAGTATTGACTCCACATATGTTGTCTCTGTTATTGGAAGCAGTTGCTCAAGTGAGTCGTGCTTCGATCGAAGTATTGCCACTCGAGATGGCGGTGGTCAAGATGTGTTAGGATACATATATGAAAACACACATCTCCGATTTCTTGAAGAAAATACACGCTTCCTATTGGGCTCTTGGGGGCGGTTTCGTCATTCTTGCTACGGTAGTCGTATTGGGTGGAATATATGGGTACAATCGCTTGAATACACTCTCACACGATGTATCAGTACTCACTACGAGTTTGGCTTCAACAACACAGGTATTGCGAGATACTATCGCACAGACGAATAACAATTTTTCAAATGCTCTCAACCAGCAACAGCAGAGTGTTCAAAATAAATTGGGCACGTATGAACAACAATTTGGCACGCTCTCAGGCACACTCGATACGCTTCAAAAGTTGAGCAAGACTGATCCTCAGTTATTGCAAAAATATTCAAAAGTCTTTTTCTTGAATGAAAATTATGCTCCTGCTGAACTCACTGAAATACCAAGTGACTATCGCTATGATGATACCAAACATCCAACAATTGGTTCTGCAGTCTGGCCATATTTACAGCGTATGCTTTCTGATGCTTCATCAAGTTTTGGTATCAAGATGTACGTTTCTTCAGGATATCGTTCATTCAAGGAACAAAGTAATTTGAAGAATGATTACAAAGTGACCTATGGTGCAGGTACTGCAAATTCATTCTCAGCTGATCAGGGATATTCTGAACATCAATTGGGAACTGCGGTTGATCTCATTACCACAGGTACTGGTGGACAGTTGGAAGGGTTTGATAATACGCCGGCATACCAGTGGCTTCAAAATAATGCGTATCGTTATGGCTTCGTCTTGTCATATCCGAAGGACAATCCATTCTATGTATTTGAACCGTGGCACTGGCGTTTCGTGGGTGTAAAATTGGCAACT
>JBAWXC010000085.1:0-1980 GCA_037144235.1 Candidatus Tayloriibacteriota bacterium
CACCTGTTCGGGAAAATCGAAATGAACGGCTATGGCAATGAGGGCACGAAAAGTCCCATTTACAAAGCTCTTGTCTCGCCCCCGATTTCTGCTCCGGCCGAAAAGATTCAGCTGGTTCGTCACGATGCAAATTTCGTGACGCAGATCCATCGCTTGCATACGGCAGCCATCACTCCCGGCGCACACGTGCAAGATCTCTTGCATCTCTTGTTGTATGTCCTCCGGGACGTCGCAGATAACATCTTCCAGATGAGTCTGTTCAAGACGCGGTCGAAGCATGCGCTTTGGCACATGCACAAGGTGATTGAACATCACATCGATAACGGCGTTCAATACGGGCAGAAGCATTTCGTCGCTTTGCTCAAGGGCAAGATTCTTGTCCATGTGGAATAACCGCATGTTTTAGTTTTACGCGCGTCCGACCTAGCAATGGGTCGGACGCTTTTATTTTTGATGACTTGACTGTATAGTACTGCCATGGCAAAAGACTCACTTTTCACCCTCGCAACACCATTTTCACCAGCGGGCGATCAACCCAAGGCTATTTCTGCATTGACGGAAGGTCTCTCAAAAGGTTTGAACAAACAAACACTTCTCGGTGTGACTGGCTCAGGAAAGACATTTACGGTGGCCAATATCATCAAGAATTATAACAAACCAACTCTCGTTATTGCTCATAACAAAACTCTCGCAGCTCAACTTGCTCAAGAGTACCGAGAATTTTTTCCCAACAATGCGGTCCACTATTTTGTCTCGTACTATGACTACTATCAGCCAGAAGCATACATGCCCGCAACTGATACCTATATCGAAAAAGAAGCGATGATCAACGAAGAGATTGAACGTCTTCGTCATGCATCTACGCAAGCATTACTCACACGCAAGGATGTCATCATTGTGGCTTCAGTGTCATGTATATATGGCTTGGGAAGTCCTGAAGAATATGAAAAAGTAAATATGAAGCTCGGAGTTGGTATGGAACTTTCACGTGCTGAGCTCATACGTAAACTTATTGATATTCATTTTGATCGCACCAATGCAGATCTGAAGTCTGGACAATTCCGTGCCCTCGGAAATATGTTGGAAGTGATGCCGGTCAATGAAAAAACGATATATCGTATCGCATATGAAGATGGAGTAATATCAAACATTACTGAATTGGATCCCGTGAGTCGTTCGGTGCGCAATACACACGAGAACATTTTTATTTTCCCAGCAAAGCACTTCATCGCCACTGATGAACAAAATGAAAAAGCGGTCAAAACTATTCAAGCAGAACTCGCTGATCGTGTGAAAGTACTCGAAAAAGCAGGTAAGAATCTCGAAGCTGAACGTCTCAAGCGTCGCGTGAAGTATGATCTCTCAATGATTCGTGAAGTGGGGTATACCAATGGCATCGAAAACTATTCACGTCATTTCTCAGGCAAAATGCCTGGTGAAGCACCTGATACACTTCTCGCATATTTCCCTAAGGACAAAAAGGGTAATCCAGATTTTCTGACTATTATTGATGAATCACACGTTACTATTCCACAGTTGAATGGTATGTTCGCTGGTGATGCATCACGTAAGGAGACTCTCGTTGAACACGGATTCCGTCTTCCTTCTGCAAAAGATAACCGCCCTCTCAAGTTCCCAGAATTTCTCGAGCGTGTCGGTCCAATGATTTATACTTCTGCTACCCCAGGAAAGTATGAAGTGGCAGAATCGCAGAATGTAGTTGAGCAAGTTATTCGTCCGACGGGACTCATTGATCCAGTGGTGGAGATAAGGCCGATACAGGAGTTCTCGCATCTATCCGCTCAAAGTACGCTGTCTGCGCCTGCTGGCGCAGCAGCTCGTTCTCACTCGCCTTCGCTCGCTCCGAAAGCCTTTGCTCGGTCAGATGCGAAAACTCCTTACCGTGGTCAAATCTTTGACTTCATAGAAGAGGCTGAACGAACTATAGAGAAAGGTGATAGAGTTTTAGCCACAACATTG
>JBAWXC010000086.1:0-1947 GCA_037144235.1 Candidatus Tayloriibacteriota bacterium
CAGGAAGGAGACCGTTGCGACCGATCTTCTTCAGGTGTGCTTCGATGAGATCGAAAATATCTGAAACACGCGCACTGATGATCTCCTCAAGTTTCTTGCGAGGATATGAACTGCCGGTGATAGCGCCGACTTTGATCTGCTCTGCTTCTTCGAGGGGAACTTTGAGACCAAGAGCAATATCGTTGGTGATATCAGTGGAACCAATGGGGAATACTTCGAGAGATGTAGGGATATTGTTCTCAAATACTGAAATAGCTACGGTCTCGGCGCCAATGTTGGCGAGTACACAACCAGCGATCTTTTGGGTTTTGGTGAGGGTGACGAAACCTGCGGCGATCGGTGAAGCCATAACATCTTCTACCTCGATACCTGCTTCGTTGACGGCTTGGATAAGGTTGGTGACATGATGGTCAAGACAGGTGATGAAGAGTGTTTTGAGCTCAATCTTGTTACCGGTGAGACCTTCAGGAGCACTGAGTGCAGGAACGCCGTCTATTTTATATTGGAGAGGAATTGCGTAAATGATGCGTCGATTGGCGATGAATGCACGAGGAATATCTTTCTCGGCTTGTTCGTTGATTTTGATAACATCGAGATCAGTGATCTCTGCATCAGCACGTGAAGTAATGACGTTGCTCTGTACGATCGTTGAAGCGAGTCCGATACCACCTACACCAAGAAAAGCCTTTTTGACTTTGACATCAGCTTTTTCTTCGGCACGAGAGACAGCGAGACGGATACTGTCAGCAACTTCACGGACATGAGTGACATAACCATGACGAACACCACGTGACTCCGCTGTACCTACACCGATGATCCGAGGGAAGCCGCGTTCATTCTTTTCTCGGGCATCAGCAATAACCACTTTGATGTGGTATGTTCCGACGTCTATTCCTGTAATGATGTTGCGTGCCATATTAAGTTAAGGTTAAAGGTTAAATTTTCAAGTTTAAATTAAATCGCAGGTGCATTTTAATTTAAACTTTAACCTTGAAAATTGAGACTTAAACTCAAGACAAGAACATTCCTTTTATAAGAATATTTAAATCTTGAATTTCTTTCTAACTTCTGTCTCTATGCTCTCCATTATAGCGCCATGATCGTATCCTTTCAAATGAACACAACCGTGGATAAAGAGAAATGCAAAAAAATTGTCATACGAACGATCAAATTTTCGTGCTTCTTTTTTTGTTTCTGAGGGACAGATGTATATATCACCTTCATTTTTTCCGAGAGGAAAACTCAAAATATCAGTAGGTACAGTTTTGTTTCGATATATGGTATTGAGTTTTTTGATATGTGCAGCGTCGGTGATGATGACATTCAAGACATATTTTTTTCCGAGAACTGCATCCTTAATAGCCTGAAAGGCCACCGTAGGGATGGCCTCTTTTGTTTCGTTGATGAGAGTGCAGGTAGACACGATGCTATTTGCGTGCGCCACGTTCTGGCTTGACGGGTGCCTTGCCGAGCTTGATCAATTCTGCAAGTTCTGCCTTGCGAGCAATACCCTTGAGAGTCTTCATTTTGACCTTGTAAGGAGATTGGACACGACTTGCATAGCGAATACTGCGCTTGCGGGGAATAACGCCTGAACTTTGGACTTTGCGGGTAAAACGACGGAGAACTCCGAGTGCGTTTTCACCAGCATTACGAGTTATGTGTACATTTATCATGGTTGTACGATAGTAGCATGAATTGTGGAGAGGTGCAAATATGCTGCTATGTAAAGAGGATCCATATGCCGATGAAGATAATGCACATCGAAAATACTCGTTGGATGAGGACTTTTTTGGTCATATTTTCTTCTATAATGTGTGGAATCCAGATAGTTAGTATGAGTCCGATTATAAAGATCATAAAGGGCTGAACTCCATTGACGATCCATACCAATGCGACTGGAACTGAAAGAGAAGCAAATCCCATAATCAGTTTTGCACTGAGATT
>JBAWXC010000087.1:0-1924 GCA_037144235.1 Candidatus Tayloriibacteriota bacterium
TCAGAGATGACGCCATCGACGAGAGGTCTGACGGCAGTGATGTGCGTAGGAGTACGACCAAGCATTTCTTTTGCTGCAGATCCGACAGCGACAACTTGGCCCGTTTTTTGATTGACTGCTACGACTGATGGTTCGTTGACGACGATACCTTTGCCACGAACATAGACGAGCGTATTTGCAGTACCGAGGTCGATACCGATCTCGTTTGAAAAACGACCGAGAATCTGTTCTTTTTTGTCTTTCCAGGCTTTCATGGCTCAACTGTATCATATCGTAGAAATATGACTAATTGACATAACTAAAAATGAATGCTAATTTATTTCTGAACAAGCAACTACAACCAAAAGGAACTATATGGCAAAAACTGGATTTGACTGTCCAAAATGCGGTGCAGGAATTCTCGAATGTAGCCAAGGAAAATGCGTCAGATGCGAACAAACAATTAGTGCAGGTGAAAGTTTATCACTTACCCTGACGGCCGCTTTGAGACCTATTCAAGAAGAGTCCAACAAGAAGTTCGAACGGGCGTGCAACGAAATTCTCACCTCCGTTGATAACATTGCTGAGGTAGGCAAGAAATTTGGTGCTGACGTGGTCAAAATACACGAAGAATCGCACAAAAGACTCGCAGAAAACCTTCGCACATCATTACGCGAAAGACTGAATCGTCCTACACTATGGGCAATCATCAAGAAAAAATGTTCAGCTGTTTTCAGTTCATTTTGAACAAAACAAACTCAAACCCCGACGGCTTGCCGTCGGAGTGTTTTATATAAATACTATTTGAAATCAGAAATCTTCACCATCTCCACCTTCCCTGTCTTTCGATCTTTCATTTCAACCTCACCATTGGCAACAGTCTTTTCACTGACCACATATCGTGTAGGTATACCGATCAGATCTGAATCAGAAAACTTCTCACCTGCGGTTGCGTCGCGATCATCATACAGAATCTCAACTCCCCTCTTGAGGAATTTTTCATATATTTCATCTGCTACTTTTTTGACTGTGTCTTCTGATCCTACAACACTCTTTTTATTTGAAAGAAGAATAAGATGCACTGTAAATGGCGCCACTGCTTCTGGCCATACGAGACCCTTTTCATCTGAGAGTATTTCAGCGATCGTGCCCATCACACGGCCTGGACCGATACCATAACTACCCATGATGACGGGCTTGTTTTTGCCAAGAGCGTCTTGAAACACCAAACCGAGCGCATCAGAAAACTTGGTACCAAGACTGAAAATATTGCCCACTTCAACTGCTTTCTTTTCAACCAAGTCTGCTTTTTTGATACCGAGATCTGCGAGCACCTCATCATTCAAGACTTCTTTGTTAACTGCCAGCTTCTTACCTTCGTGGACATATATTGTATCTTCACCCGCATCCGTGAGTGTCTGGAATTCATGAGAATATTTTGAGAATGAACCTCCTCCTGCAAATGTGACATAGGTCATATCGCCGAGTCCGAGTCTCTTGAAGATATTCACGTATGCTTGTTTTGCTTGTTCATAGAACTTCGCATGTGCTTCTTCGTCCACGTTGAATGAATACAAATCTTTCATCAAGAATTCACGTGCGCGCATGATGCCTGACTTGGCACGTTCTTCATTTCGGAACTTTGTCTGGAATTGGTAGACTGCCCGAGGAAGGTCACGGAATGAACGGATGTGGTCCTTCATGATGGCAGTGAGTGCCTCTTCATGTGTAAAACCTAATCCTAGTTCAGTGCCATTTTTGAGTTTTGTTTTGAACCAAATGTCGACGACTGCATCATCCCAACGGTTGGTTGCTTCCCAATTCTTCTTGTCTTGGAGAGCGGTCATACTGACTTCTTGTCCGCCGATGGCATTCATTTCTTCACGGATAATACCGACAATCTTGTTCAATGTTCGAAGTCCAAGTGGCAAGAATGAGTACACGC
>JBAWXC010000088.1:0-1918 GCA_037144235.1 Candidatus Tayloriibacteriota bacterium
TGAAGTTGGAATCGTTCCGTATGAATGGATTGAATACATAGATTCAAGCGGGGATGAATTTAGTTATAGGCCTCAATTTTTTGCTAAATTTAAAGGTTTAAACAAAACTCCATATAAATATCTGGCCTACTATATTAAAAGTGATATTTACCGTGAGGGTAATGATCCCTGGGATATGCAGTGGCGATCAATAAATATTAACATCAATTAAAATAATCATATGGAACTAAAAAAATACCAAAAGAATGCACTGGAAACACTAGAAACTTTTCTTGGAGAACTGAGTAAAGTTGGCTTGAAGTATGCCTTTATGGGTCTTACAGAGAAACCGTACAAAGGAGAATCTTTTGGTGACGTTCCATTTGTTTGTATTAAAATCCCAACAGGTGGAGGTAAAACACTTGTAGGTTGCCATGCGACTGACAAGATTTTCAATGTCGCTCTCAAGCATAAAATGGAAAGAGGCATCGTAATGTGGTTTGTACCATCCGAAGCAATCAAAACCCAAACACTTCGTAAGTTTAAGGACCGTAAGGATCCACATCGTCGAATTCTTGATGAGGCTTTTGAGAATGGGGTTAAAGTTTTCTCAAATGAAGAAGCTCTGACTATCCGCAAAGATGATGTGAATGATAATGTCTGTGTAATAATCTCAAGTCTCGAAGCTTTTAGAAAGGAGAAGAATCTGCAAAAGAAATATAAGGTCTACCAAGAAAACGGGTCACTCCTTAGTCATTTCGAGAATCTTCACAATGAAGATAATCTTGAGAGGGATGAAGAAGATACAGTAATAAACTCTCTCGCCAATGTGGTCCGAATGAGCAATCCTTTACTTGTGATTGATGAAGGTCACAAGACAACAACAAAGTTATCGATCGATTTCTTAAAGGATCTCAATCCAAGCTTTATTATTGAATACACTGCTACCCCAAGAAGTGAGAGTAATATTCTTGTAGATGTTCACGCATCAGAATTGAAGGAAGAACAGATGGTGAAGATTCCTATCGTTCTGGAAAGTTCTGCACAATGGCAAAATGCTGTTGAGCGTGGTCTGGAAAAGAGAATAGAACTTGAGAAGGATGCAAAGAAAATTAAGGGTGAATATATTCGCCCTATTGCTCTTCTACAAGCACAGCCACAAAACAAAGATGGCAAAACAATCACTGTCGAGCAATTAAAAACATTCTTACTTGATAGAAAAATTCCCGTTGAAGAAATTGCGATCAAGACATCAGAGAAGAATGAACTTGAAGGCATTGATCTATTTAGTAAGACTTGCAAGATTAGATACATAATTACAGTGAACGCCCTTGCTGAAGGTTGGGACTGTTCATTTGCTTATGTACTTATTTCAGTAGCAAACCTTGGATCAAAAATTGCTGTCGAGCAGATTATCGGACGTATTATCCGTATGCCATATGCAAAGAGAAAAGCTAACGAAGACTTCAATCGAAGTTATGTTTTTGCATCAGCACAAAATTTCAATGAGGCAGCCAATCAAATAATCGGTGGACTTGAGAGTAATGGTTACAGTCGAGCAGATATCATCAGTGCAGACAAAAAAGATGCTGTATACGAGTTAGAATCAAAGAAAGCCGTATCAGATACTTTGAAGGTCCCAATGATGGCGTATGATGATGACCGATTATCTTTTGAAGATCTTGTTGGTGAAGATTTCGAGCTTTCAAAGCAAGATGCAAAGTTTGATTTTCAGGTACATTACGACAATGACGGTAGAGCTATTATTGATATTAAAAATGATGATGAATGGACACGTGGTGCTCAGATGACACTCAAGCTCACTTATTCAGATAAGAATTTTACAAAGAATGAGTTGGTCCAGTGGCTCGACAAGAAACTCAAATACACACTTCTAAACAAATCAGATAAGGTAGCCTTTCTTGATAAGGCAATTGAG
>JBAWXC010000089.1:0-1868 GCA_037144235.1 Candidatus Tayloriibacteriota bacterium
GTCTGTAGCAAAGGTCTGGAACTCATCTACGTAAAGGTAGAAGTCACGGCGCTGATCTTCAGGGATATCTGTACGTCCCATAGCGGCCATCTGAATACGTGCCACCATGATCAAACCGAGAAGCTGCGTATTGAGGTCACCAATCTTACCCTTTGATAATTTTACGAGGAGAATCTTTCCCGTATCCATACACTCACGGAAGTTGAAGGCAGATTTTGGCTGTCCAATAGTATTACGCATGATTGTGTTCGTAATGAACGGACCGAACTTAGCTGAGAAGTACGGGATCATTTCTTGCTTTTCTCGATCACCTGTTTGCGCATACTCATTATTCCAGAAGGAGAGAACGACTGGATTTTTTGCTTTTGAAATTTTATATTTTCTAAATTCTTCATCCACGAACATACGGGGAACATCGATCAGTGTTGCACCCTCTTCTTTGTCCTCCATTAATGTAAGACAGGCATTTCGGAAGTAGTGCTGAATACGAGGCCCAAAGATTTCATCACCGAACAACTTAATGAAAATTTCTGTCGCCTGAGATGAGGCAAGATCTTGTTCTTCTGGCGTATTGGCTTCGAGCATGTTCAAACCCATTGGACGTGCCATATCACCTGCATCGAAGAGAATGACATCCTTTACACGCTCCTTTGGCACATAGTTCAACGCATCATCGACGAGATCGCCGTGTGGATCGATAACACAGATTCCTTCACCGTTAGCAATATCCTGTCGAATCATATAGCTCAACATACTGGATTTACCTGTACCAGATTTACCAATGATATACTGGTGACGAGCGCGGTCTTTCTTGAGGAAGAGAACTGGCCTTACTACACCTCGATAGATATTGTTTCCGAGGAGGATACCTTCCGTAGGCATATCTGCAGGAACTGGAAGCTTCTTGTATGGGAGCCATGCTATAGATGGAGTGAAGTTGTATTTTCCATCTGGGAGGTGATACATCGTGGCTAGCTCCTCTTCGCCAAGAATATTCTCTTCTTCGCCTAGTCCAAAGATTCGAGTTTCCTGAATTCGTTTATTGAAGTTGTGAAGCATGTACGCATTATTGATAAAGTCGACTGGGATTGTACGATTTGTCTGAAGGCCGTTTGAACCTTCATCATTAAATACATTAAGCGCGACCGCCATGGTGTTCATCATTTTATCCACCTGCTCTGCAGAAGGAGAAGATGCAATAAGTCTAATCGTTGCATGAAAGTTGGTCTGCTGTGATTTCTCAGCCATTTTCTTTGCCGTTTCTTCTTTACTAGCGATCATACGAACCATTCCTCTCTGGTAGTAGTCTTCGCCTTTTTCCTGCTGCTTGTTACCCTCTTTGCTTCCAACAGCAAGAGTAAAGATGTCTCCAAAGAATCCAAGAATGGAGGATCCCTTCGGATTACCCCGCTCATCAACTGGTCTTCCCTGGAAGATCGCTTCACTAACCTTGAAAGCGCGATCTGCAATGCTTTTTTCTGCAGGTCTCATGATAATCTGAATTGCACCAACTTCGTCAGCTTCTAATTTCGTGAAAATATTAGTAAGGGAGTTGAGCGGATCGTTTTCTATATTCTTGTATGTTTTAAGATAGAACCAATATGGCATTTTCTGATGCGCATAAAAGGCTTTCATATAGTTCGTACCTTTTTTGATGAGAACAGGATCTACTGGCTCAATTTCAGCGTTTGGATAGAATGAGGTGATCTGCTTTTCAACAAGTCCACTGTAATACGCAACGGTGACGATGTAGAAGTTGATAACCTTTTTCTCAACTACCATTTCAAATGAGAAGATGTCTGAGTGAAATAGGTATGATTTGATAATATTTATAATGTTGAGCTCCTTTAGCTCGTAGAGCGATCGGT
>JBAWXC010000090.1:0-1769 GCA_037144235.1 Candidatus Tayloriibacteriota bacterium
ATCCATATTTTTTCAACGTGCTGATCGCTTCTTGCATTGTACTTCCTGTGGTAATCACATCATCAATTACAATAATAGACATATCTCGCAGAGGAGTATGCGTATTTTTGAATGACACCATGAATTTTTCAGCGATCTCTTCGTCGACTGCGAATATCCCAGAAGCACTCTCTACACGATCGCGTCTACCTTTGAGGGTGTGACGATCATCATGATGAATACGCTCCAAGATACTATCGGAATAGTATATAGATGAATCTTTTGAAGTAAGTTTTTTCATTTCTTCAATTATCAATTCACATTGATTGAAACCACGTTCTTTTCGACGGCGATTTGTGATAGGGAGGGGAACAATGAGAAGTGGTCTTTGTGCGAATTCTTTTTGCAGTGTCTGTGTAAGTGCATACCCAGCAATTACCACGGCAGGCTCTGATTTCTTGTATTTTATATTCCAGATGAGCGCACTAACCCGAGGATCTTTGTATGCAAAGAGTGAATGGGTATGGGGAAGTGGAACTGCAAGTCTTGAATAATCAGGAGCAGGAGGTAATAGAGTGAGTGCCTGTTCTGGTGTATATGAAAAAAGTTCTCGTTCTGTAGATGAAAGAGGAAACAAAGCATCAAGTATGAGGTTGTAGAATGAGTGGATTATATTCATGCAGTATGAATTGTATCATCGTGACATCTTTTCTAAAAAAGAGACAAAATAGTAATACACTTTAATCCTAGTCAAAATATACTACATTATCTGCTATAATATCCGCATGGCATCCATAGGATCTTTTTTTGCTTCGTTGTTTTCCAAGGAAACAAGTGTTCTTGGCGTAGACATCGGATCATCAGCTATCAAGATCGTACAGATCAAAAAGAAGCGTGGCAGAGCCGTATTGGAAACATACGGTGAACTTGCACTTGGTCCATATGCAGGTATCGAAGTGGGTCGCGCAGTCGCACTTCCCGTCGAAAAGACCATCGAAGCGATCAAAGATCTTCTCAAAGAATCAAAGACCACTACTACTCTCTCTGGAGTTGCATTGCCACTTGCATCAAGTCTTACTGCATTTATCACTATTCCTCCAGTTCCTGAAAAGCAGATGAATGATGTTATTGCACTCGAGGCACGCAAATATATTCCTGTACCACTCAACGAAGTATTGCTCGATTATTCTATTATTCCCAAAGAAGATACATTCGTCACTGACGATGATACAACCAAGACTGAGAAGCAGGGCACCGAAGTTCTCGTGGTTGCGATTCACAATGAATACATCAATACCTACCAGTCCATCATGGCAGGAAGTCAGTTGAAGCCAAGTTTTTATGAAATAGAAATATTCAGTTCTATTCGTGCCGTTGTCGATCAGGGTCTCAGTACCCACATGATCATCGACATGGGTGCTCGATCAACCAAACTTTATATTGTTGAACGTGGCATACTCCGCGCATCTCATATTATTAACAAAGGTAGTCAAGATATCACACTCGCTCTTTCCAAAGCATTGTCTATTTCGGTGAGCGAAGCCGAGAATATGAAACGCACCTATGGTCTCAAAGGTGGTCCTGAATACAAAGAATTGACCGAGATCATCACAGTCAACCTCGATTATATTTTCTACGAAGCCAATTCAAGTCTCCTCAATTATCAGAAAAAATACGCCAAGAACGTAAGTAAGGTGATATTGACTGGCGGGGGAGTATTGCTCAAAGGATTTACTGATCTTGCAAAAATCAGTTTCCAAACAGATGTGATGTACGCAGATCCATTCGGT
>JBAWXC010000091.1:0-1761 GCA_037144235.1 Candidatus Tayloriibacteriota bacterium
ATTGTCATCTATAGGAAAATAGTCTGAAGACTTTTCAGAAACCTGATCATGGTTTACGGCAGCTACCTGAAGAAGGGCGATGGTCTGTGAGTTTGGGCCGATCGGCATAGATTGAACCTTTGCAGAAACTTCCTGGCTCTCTATCAAAGAAGAAATAAAAGAAAAAAGACCGGCATGTGCGGTCATAGGGTATATAAATGGGCCAATAACAGGAATAATAAAAAGGGCAGTTCCTGTCATGAAACGCTTCAAAAATTGACCATATTTAGTTGTGAGAATATTCTTATATTTCATAACAAAACTAGAGTTTGTTCAAGTCTTACTCAATCGATTATACAGTACTCTAGGTAGGGCTCCTAAGACATTAAATGGCTCTGTAAAGCCATTTATACGGACGCATCCTGTGGGGTACCCTACTAGCCTAGCAAGCTGACGCGCATTGTCAATCATAGCTATACACAGACACAAATGATGACTTTATGTCAATTTTTGTTGTAAAAATTTAACTCCCCGACCCCCACCCACATCTGCCCAACGAAACATAAGTGACGATTTAATATTAGTGCCTAAAGAATACAATAATGAGACGAAATCCCGCTGGGAGTTGTTTCGTCGGGCAGATGTGGGGTGGGAGTCGGTGCATACATAATCAAGTTACTATTTGTTACTCTGCGAGTTGTTTGCATGGTAAGATGTGGCTCATGTCTACCCTTAATTCCGAACAACAACGAGCCATTGAAACGACCGATGGACCAGTCCTTATCATCGCTGGAGCTGGATCAGGCAAAACTCGTGTTATTACTCACCGAATCCAACATCTCATTCGAAAAGGGGTAGCTCCACACGCTATTCTTGCTATCACATTCACCAACAAGGCTGCAAAAGAGATGCGCGAGCGAGTACATACTCTGCTTTCAGAAGATTCTGGCTTGAATAGGCCTATTTCAATGAATGACCGACCGTTCGTTAGTACATTTCACGCACTTGGAGTACACATCATCCGTGAAAACGCGACATTACTCGGACTTACACGTCACTTCACTATATATGACCGTTCTGATTCTCGTCGTGCAATCAAAGATGCCATGGAAAAGTGTTCCGTCGATCCAAAACAGTTTGATCCGGGAACAGTATTGAACATGATATCTCGCGCAAAAGGTGATGGACGAACGTATCTTGAATACAAAGACTTCGCCAAGGGGTATACCGAGGAAATAGTCGCTCAGGTATGGGAAAAATATGATGAAATACTCGCAAAAGAGAAGTCTTTAGACTTTGATGATCTACTTTTGAAAGCTGCGCGGCTACTTGCAGAGAATAAAACTGTACGTGAACACTATCACCATGTCTGGAAATACGTCCATATCGATGAATATCAAGATACAAACCGTGTACAGTATCAAATTGCAAAATATCTTGTTGGTGATGAAAAAAATATCTGTGTCGTAGGAGATGCTGATCAAAATATTTATAGTTGGAGAGGTGCAACTATAGAAAATATACTCAACTTTGAAAAAGATTATCCAAACACAACAGTTATTACACTTGAAAAAAATTATCGTTCAACAAAAACCATTCTTACTGCCGCAAACAATGTTATCGAGCTGAATACGTTGCGTAAAAAGAAAACTCTGTACACTGATAATGATCAAGGGGATAAGATAACCATGATTGCATCATACACCGAGCTTGATGAAGCACGTTCGATAGCTGATACAGCACGAGGACATATGGAGAATGGCACCTCAGCACGACAGATCG
>JBAWXC010000092.1:0-1679 GCA_037144235.1 Candidatus Tayloriibacteriota bacterium
AATGCAGATACGATCACGTCTGTATAAGGTATACGGTAAGCATCGAGCACCTTGGTTCGAGCTTGTTCACAAGCGTATGATATATTCGAACCCTTTCCTGCCATTTCACCTGCTACACCATCTGGATGCACAGTAACGAGGAAATGACCGAATCGCGACCCATAGGTATACCTCATTTTGTCGGCCACTTGTATAAAACTCGAACCTGCTCTCGCCTCAGCAGCTAGAACAATGATGATTTTTCTTGCGTCCGACCGTGCCGATAATATTGCTTGTATCGACTTTTCTATAACACCTTCATCTTCTTTATAAAAAGGTAGAACGACCATGTGCCACGTATTTTCATACTTCACATGTGACAAAAGCGTAGACCAATTTGTCGTCATCATCTTGGTTGTTCGTCTCCAATTATGACGAAGATGTACAGCGAGAAACGATGTTTTTATGAACCAATAAATATCGAAAGTTATGATGAAAAGAGATGCATAGTGTGGTATCCAACGAGATGCGACAATGGCGCCAATAATCGTTCCCCATGCCAATATACCCGGAATCATTTCTAACAATCGGTACAATAACCTGTCCTTACCTGACAATTCGCTTGCACGACCGACTTTGTCATACGGCACTGAGCATGATGATGTATTCGATGGTAAATTCATAGAAAACCGTATCTTTGAGTGAGCCGCCTCTCAGACTTGAACTGAGGACCTTCGCTTTACAAAAGCGTTGCTCTACCAACTGAGCTAAGGCGGCGAATTTTGTACCTCAAAATTCGGATCGAAAGACTTTTATTAGGCTTGCCTGATAAAAGTTTTTGACCGGATTTCGATTTCAATAGATTACCCTATTTTATTCTTCTCCGCAATCTTCCTAAGATAGAACGATGCACCATGATCTTTGATCTCACCTCGGCCGCGAACAGCGTCAATCATGCGTTTGCCGTGAGGATTAGCGAGAGCCTGATGCTTAACCTCGACATAAACCTTCCTGATGCGGACCAACACATGATATGTCATCCACTGCGCAACAGCTATAAAGGTATGTTTATTGATATAGGAAATACCCTTACCAACTCCACCGAAGATAGCGTGGAATATATGATCACTTCCTTGTCCCATTCGTGAAAAAATAGACGGCTTACCGGTCTTTATCTCCTGACGCTTGAAGACGACCATGATAGCCATGGCAATGAATGAGAGGTAGAAGATTGTAATGAGTGTAAACATAGTTGGCGCAATGAAGGCGCCGAATGTGAGTACTAGGCCTCGAGGACCTTGAAACGTTTGAAGCGACCGACGGCGACCTTTTCGCCGAATTTCTGCATAGCAGCGTCGACCAAACCTTGGACCGTGACTTCTGGATTCTTGATAAATGGCTGATTGAGGAGAACCATCTCGGCAAAATATGTATCAAGCTTGCCCTGGAGGATCTTCTCCTGAATAGCGGCTGGCTTGTCTTTGACTTCATTCTGAAAAACTTCCTTGGCTGCGGCCATGTCTGATTCAGTGATATCTTCTTTCTTCAAACCTCGGAGAAGAATTCCAGCATTGTCTCCAGCTTGTCCTTCATTTAGAGATTTGTTGAACATTTCAATACCAGTAACAGTTGTCTTTGCAGTTGGTTTGATTCCAACAATTTCAATTTCTTCACCAACTTTAATGATACCTCTTTCAATT
>JBAWXC010000093.1:0-1510 GCA_037144235.1 Candidatus Tayloriibacteriota bacterium
CCTATTGTTGCCGATATAGAATATGTTTTCGATTTTACTCCTGAAGTTTCTTCATTCACTTCGCTTCTTTTCTTTACTAGTCAACCTACCAGAGCGCCGAGTATTAAATTCTAAATACTAAATTTTAAGTTCCAAATTTGGAAATTAGAACTTAGTATTTATGATTTTGTCTTGTTCCTTAACAATTAGGTATGTGATATGAAAGTCGAGTAAAAGAAATCGCCACCAACATTGAGTTGATGGCGTGGTTCTTGAATGATTTGTTATGTTTGAGATTCAGAGTGGTGACAACGGCAACATTCGCTATAATCGGCATTAGTGCGAATAATCCCATGATGTGAATCCCAACTGCGGCTTTGATACCACCAATTTCTCCAACTCCCACATTTTTTGCATGGTCCAGCCCAGCAATAGAAGAAGAGGGCGAGAATACATATGATTGTAATGATCGTAATTATGAGTATCATAACTTTATTTGAATTGTAGTTAAGGATGACAAAGCGACGTGCCTTGCAATCCCATTCCCACAATCCAAAGTCTCAAAGATCTTCAACTGTCATTATTATATCACTTTATACCTAATTGTCAACTATCAAATTAATCCTAAATTTAAACCTTAAAAACTATGTCCAAAATAATCGGAATCGACCTTGGTACCACTTTCTCGGCTGTAGCCGTCATGGAAGCTGGTTCGCCAAAGGTCCTCGAAAACGCTGAAGGTGCGCGTACAACACCTTCGATTGTCGCCCAATCTAAAACAGGCGAAAGACTTGTTGGTTTGCTCGCAAAGCGTCAGGCAGTCACCAACCCAAAGAATACGATCTTCCAAATCAAGAGATTCATGGGTCATACATTCGATGAGCCATCAGTTCAAAAAGATATCAAGAATGTCTCATTCGAAGTTCGTAAATCTTCAAACGGTGGCATTGAAGTAAATATGGGAGGCAACTGGCTTCGTCCAGAAGAAGTTTCAGCCATGATTCTTCAGAAGTTGAAGACTGATGCAGAAGCTCGTCTCGGCGAAAAGATCACTGAAGCAGTTATTACCGTTCCTGCATACTTCAATGATTCACAGCGCCAAGCAACCAAAGATGCCGGCAAGATCGCCGGTCTCGATGTAAAGCGCATCATCAACGAACCTACAGCTGCAGCACTTGCATACGGCTTCAGTAAGAAGAAAGATGAGAAGATTGCTGTTTTCGACTTCGGTGGAGGTACATTTGATATCTCAGTACTTGAAGTTGGTGATGATGTGATCGAAGTAAAGTCTACAGATGGTGACTCACACCTCGGTGGACGTGATATCGATGCAAAGATCGTTAACTGGCTTGCAGATACATTCAAGAAAGAAAACGGCATTGACCTCAAGTCAGATGCTCTCGCATTGCAACGTCTCGATGAAGCAGCTGAAAAAGCAAAGATCGAGCTTTCAACAGCGGTACAAACAGAAATCAATATTCCATTCGTCACCTCAGGTGCAGATGGACCGAAGCACCTTCTTGTCACCCTC